>CAZSOP010000094.1:0-11200 GCA_964608385.1 uncultured Cytophagia bacterium | reverse complement strand
GCAAGGTAAACATAGAAGAACAAAAATCGATCTATGTGCTGGACCACACCTATCAAGTCTGTAATCCGCTCGCCGAGACATTGGAAAATTCAAAACAGGACAAAAAAGGCAACAATATATATCAGGTAAAATGCCTGCCGATAACCGGAAGAGATGTTGAAGCCATCCTGGATGAACTGAATCCTCAACTCCTCGAAAATGAAATCGATGCATTGATCATCATCCCCGCTGATATCTTTACAACAAACACGTTTGACATTTACAGTAAAAATATCAGCAATTTTACATTCATAAACATGCTTGAAAATTCAGTCACCAGAACCGTCAACAATCTGCGTATACTCGATAGCGGGCTCGATCCCGAAACCGTTAATGACTTGACCACCTTTGTAAACGCAAAAACCTACAAAACAGCATTAACCGGAGCCGAAGAAGCCAGCGGACTAGCGATTTTCCAACTCAATTATATTTTTGTCTTTGCTCTCTATATGGCCCTTATTTTATACGGTTCTTTTGTTATGCGAAGTGTAATCGAAGATAAAAATTCCAGAGTCGTGGAAATCATCGTCAGCTCTGTAAAACCCCTGCATTACATGTTGGGTAAAATTCTCGGCATCGGATCCGCCGGCCTGACTCAGTTTTTCGTCTGGATTGCTTTGATGTTTATTGGTACAAACTATGGTATCTTTTTAGTACAAAAGATTGCTTCAAATGGAAATGAAATGTCTCTTCCCACTATTAATCCGATGATATATGTGGCATTTGTGCTTTTTTTCATATTGGGATATTTTCTTTACTCCACGCTCTATGCTGCTCTTGGCGCAATGGTCAATTCCGATAGCGAAGCCCAAAATTTACAATGGCCGGTTATGATACTTATTATTATCAGCTTTTTTCTCATGTTTCCCGTTCTCGAATCTCCAAACAGCCCATTGGCAACGGTTGCATCAGTGATCCCGTTTCTCGCCCCCATTCTCATGTTCTTGAGAATTTCACTGGAAGCGGCTTCCACCACCGAAATTATTAGCTCCGTTTTTCTGTTGATCATTACAATCCTGTTTTTAATTTGGATTACCGGGCGTATATTTAGAGTGGGCATATTGATGTACGGTAAGCGTCCAAGTTTACCAGAGGTCATAAAATGGATTCGTTATTCTTAATATAGGAGGTGTTATGAACAAAATACTGGCTCTCCTTTTGACCCTTGCCCTGGTCGTTGGGTGTCAAAAGGAGAAATCCCATCGGATTTCTCCTGATTCCCCTTTATATGAAACGGCCAAGGAGCTTTCCCATAAAGTCTCTTTCCTTGCCCCGGATTCGAATCAAGTCCTGGCTCACGCCGATATTTTTGAGATTACTGCCGCCTCTTTGTTGCATGAAATGAACACAAATTTGGCAAACGACCTTGGCGGCTTGAAAGAGCTGTCTGCCAAGGAATTAAAGGCATACCTCAAAAGATATCTGGATTCTTACGTTAACAGTGCCCTGATTGCGGCATCAGCCAAAGAAAAAGGGATCAGCGTAACTGAAACCGAAATCGATAGCATACTCGAACATATATACAGAAACAATGATGGCAAGGAAAATTTCATCACTATGTTAAGCGAGTCTGGTTTGACCCTTGAAAGCGTCACCAATGATATCAAAAAATCGCTCATTTCTGATCGATATCTGAGAAAACATGTTTACAGCAAGCTCTCCATAACCCAGGAAGAATTAAAAAAGGCCTATGACCAGGATAAAACCGCCACCGTTCGCCATATTCTACTCTCAACCCAGGACGAAACGGCAGAAGAAAAAGCAGCAACGCTGGGAAAAATAAAAACAATTCTTAAAAAGGCGCGCCAGGGTGAAAATTTTGTCAAGCTGGTTAAAAAACACTCGGAGGATATAGGTTCAGGCGAAAATGAAGGTCTCTATGAAAATTTCGAAAGAGGAATGATGGTACCGGAATTCGACTCTGCCTCTTTTTCCGTTCCGGTTGGTCAGATAAGTGATATTATTGAAACCCAATTCGGTTATCACATCCTAAAAGTGATCGATCGTAAGAGGGAAAACCGTCCATTCAACCAGGTGAAAAGCGAGCTGGAACGGCGGCTGTTGAATGATAAAAAGCGAATGGCATATACAGAACATTTGCAGGAGCTTAAAAAAACATATAATTACAAGCTAATGATCGACCCCTGAGCTGAGGAAAAAACAATTGACTTTAAATCGTGTTTTTAGTAAATTTTTATTCAATTCTATCGGCCCGGTGTAAAGACAGCGCAAAACGGTGTGCTGTCTTTTTTTTTTGATTGGAAAAGAAAGAGCTTAGTACAGGAAGGGATAATCCAGTGCGGATATCCGATTATTTAAAAAAGAATCTTATTTTTCTCGACCTCGATGCCAAAGAAAAATCAAATGCGATGGCCCAGATCGTCCAGTTGATGAAAAAAAATAAAGCCGTCGCGCATGAAAAAGAATTCCTCAAACAAGTTTTAGAACGGGAAAATTTGGGGAGCACTGCTATCGGCAATAACATCGCACTGCCTCATGCGCGCAGCAAGTACGCTTCCAATATTATTATCAGTTTTGCCCGTTTGACACACAAAGTCGACTTTGGTAAAGAAGATAAAAAGCTGGTTCAACTTGTCTTTTTAATGGGAACCCCTCCGGATTCCATTGATGAATACCTCAAGGTATTATCGCAATTATCAAAATTGCTCAAAGAAGAAGAAATTCGCAAAGCTCTGCTAAAAGCGCAATCGCCTTCTGATGTAATACATATTTTTTCAGATGCAGAAGATTAGAAACTTATGAATTTAATCGTAAAATCCAGACAACTGTTTAACCGATATGCGATCAGTACAACCGGCCGGGTGTTTCTCGCCAGCATTATTGTCGGTATCATAGCGGGTCTGGGGGCTATTCTCTTTTTTACTCTGCTTTCCTGGTTGAGTCATTTGACCTTTCATCATCTGGCTCACTATTTTCCACCAGAACCTCACGGCGAAACCAGCGGTGTTGTAACCATTGCCGGACTTTCCATTCGCTGGTGGATCGTCTTGCTGGCTCCGGCAATCGGAGGGTTGATCTCGGGTATCCTGGTCTTCTCCTTTGCTCCCGAAGCAGAAGGACATGGAACCGACGCTGTGATCGAAGCCTTTCATCATAAACGCGGACGTATCCGTAAACGCGTTCCTCTCATTAAAACAATCGCCTCGATTATCACGATTGGAACGGGCGGTAGCGCCGGCAGAGAGGGCCCCATTGCCCAGATCGGAGCAGGCTTTGGCTCCCATCTCGCTAAAACTCTCCGTCTGAGTGATGACGAACGGCGGATTTTGCTTATCGCCGGTGCCGCCGGGGGTATTGGCTCCATCTTTCGCTCTCCCCTGGGTGGGGCCCTGTTCGCCGTAGAAGTTCTCTATCGCCGTGATTTTGAAGCGAAAGGACTCATCCCTGCATTGATTTCATCCATCTTGGCCTATTCAATCTTTACAGCGCGTTTTGGGTGGGGGTTTTTATTTAAAACCCCCACATTTGTCTTCAACCATCCGGTGGAATTGCTGTTTTATGCCGGCCTTGGTCTTTTGTGCGCCGGGGTAGGATTTTTCTATATAAAAACATTTTATGGCATACGCGATCAATTTTTTCACCGTATCCGAATAAAACCCCATTTTAAACCTGCTCTTGGCGGTCTCATGATCGGCGCCATTGGTATCTTTGCTCCCCATATTCTTGCTTCCGGCTATGGTTATTTGCAACAAGCCATGAATGGTGAATTAACAATTCAATTTATGCTGATAGCCGCTTTTCTCAAAATATTCGCCACCAGTTTCACCATCAGTTCAGGAGGGAGCGGCGGTGTATTCGCTCCTTCGCTATATATCGGTGGCATGCTAGGTGGCGCCTTCGGACAACTTGCAGAACAATTCTTTCCCACACTGATCGATAATCCCACATCTTTTGTGCTTGTTGGGATGGGTGCATTTTTCGCCGGCGCCGCCAAAGTTCCCATTTCTTCAATGATTATGGTCAGCGAAATGACCGGAGGGTATCAACTCCTGGTGCCTATGATGCTGGCCAGCTCAACATCGTATGTCACCACGAGCAAAATCAATCTCTATGAACAACAAGTGAGGCGCATGGCAGATTCTCCGGCCCACCTCGGTGACTTTACGATAGATGTACTTGATACAATCATGGTCGAACAAGCCTATCACCCCATGTCGCATGTTCCCGTACTATCTGAAGATACACCTCTTGCCAAGTTTCAAAATATGGTCACAGAACATCAGGAAAATTATTTCCCTGTTGTGAATAAACAACATAATATCATCGGCATCATTTCCCTCAAAGATGTGCGCTCTGTTCTGTTTGAAGATACAATGGGTTCCTTTCTCATTGCCAAAGATTTAATGAACAAACCCATTATGGTCACACCGGCCGAGAGCCTGAAATCAGCGATGAAAAAATTTACCACTTTTCAGTATGAACAAATCCCGGTTGTCAATATCCGAGACAATCGAATTCTATTGGGCATGCTTAGTTATGAAGATGTGATCGCTGCTTATGATCATCAGGTAAATAGAAGAAAACTGGATGTTTGAGAAGCGAGGCAAACGTTTGAACCTGCATTATTACTGGAGAACAAAGATGAAAATCTATTTTGTTTTGCTTTTTATTTTAATGATCTGTACAAGCTGTGTAAAAATTGATGAGCAAAATGTAAATGGTCTGCATACAAATCCCGAATATCAGCCACCGCTATACGCAGAAATAATTAAAGGCTACCGGGCACGTTGCGATTCACTTGTTGATTATTTTGCCGATCATCAAGCCGGCCATTATATGGAAGTTGCCGCCTGTCTTTATCGTCAACGCAACATCGATTGGGCATTAAAAGCACTCGATTCCCTGATGCAAAATCCCCGTGGTGATATGTTCTGGATGTACCCTTTCATTACCGTTACATTCGCAGGCCGAGATGTTCTGCCAAATGATACCCGTCAAAAGATGCGAGAGCTCTGGCGCACGTATACGCCCTACAGAGGGGATACCGAAAACCACTGGGCGATGTACTATGCCTCTCTTTATCTCATCACTCAAATGTATCCCGACGACAAGGGCGATAAATGGTTTAACGGTCGCAGTTCCCGGGAAAATCATCAAGAAGCTCGTGATTATCTAATTTCCTGGATGGAGCTGACAACCCGAAAAGGACAAGGCGAGTTCGATTCTCCGGATTATTATGGCGTTTACATCATCCCAATGGCCCAGCTTTATGCCTGGAGTAAGGATAAAACAATGAAAAAAAGAGCCGGAATGATGCTCGATTATCTCATTGCAGATTTTGCTGCGGAAAACCTGCAAGGACTTTATGTCGGGGGTCACAGCCGAACTTATCCGGTTCAGGTTCTGAATCAATGGAAAACATCGGCCGCCGGTATCTCCTGGTTGTTGTTCGGTAATACTCCTTATCAACCCCGTAGTCAGGCCTTTGTTCTGGCTTTAAGTGGCTATCAACCACCCGAGATCCTCTATCACATTGCAAATGACCGTTCCGAACCCTATGTTCATAAAGAATTGAAACGTACCCGTCACCGTCTTCGCTTTAGCGACGAACGCAATGCCCCGGTTTATAAATATACCTTTATGCGAAAAGAATACGCCATGGGCTGTTTGCAGGGTGGGCTTTTACAGCCTATCCAGCAACACACCTGGGATATCACCTGGGCTATCGATGATCCAAGTCAGGGATACAATACAATCTTTACCGTTCACCCCTATTCCTCAGGACATGAGTTGGCAATGTATTTTCCGGAAGAAATCAAACTGATGACACAAACGGTGGTTAAATCAAAAGGTACTTATGATTCAGCGGATAAATGGACCTCGGCCTCCCCATTTGAACAGGTCGTCCAGCACCGCAATGCGTTGATTGTCCTCTATAATATTCCCAAAGAGACGCGTTTTCCTCACATCAGCGGATTTTTCCCCAAAAGTCTGAAAAGACGCCGGGTGGATGACAGCGGCTGGATTTTTTGTCACGCTGGTAAAACGTTTATCGCCTATTTCCCTCTGAATGAGTATGAATGGCAGGAAGAGGAAAATAACTGGAGGCTTTTTAGCGCGGAATTAAAAAACGGAGCCGTGGTACAGGCCGATGTGGAGAGCAATTATAACTCTTTTAAAGAATTTCAACACGCTATACTCAAACTGGAATTGAGCACAAAAATGGACTCCCTGCCATCGGTCGACTTTACCTCATTAGACGGAACCAGAATGCAATTCACCTATGACCAGGTTGCAAAGATTAACGGGGCTCCGCTAAATTATAATGCCTGGAAACTTTTTGACGGACCGTTTCTAAAAGCCGAAAAAAACAGCCAGAAATTACAGATCAATTACAAATCAATGCATCGCTTGCTCGATTTCAAAAATATAACCGTTAAAGAATGGATAGATAGTATATCATGAAAAAACAACTTGTTCTGACACTGCTTTTTCTTTTCCTGGCCATTTCATTGGTTATGGCAAAGTCAAATCTCTATGTTTCTGTGTTGATCCGGGAAAATTATATCGTTGGCGCAAAAAACCTGCCTACCGGTCTTTATCTCTGGCAAGGGGACACGACCTGGAAACATATCGGTTGGAAAAACCTTCCTATTTGGTCTCTCGATGCGGCGCCGGAAACCCCTGATTATATGTTCGTTGCTGCCGGTAACGGCGCGTTGCGAACGCTGGATGGAGGCCAATCATGGAAAATTACCACAGATTGGCGGGTAACCGAAGTAAACGATGTCTCCATTCATCCCCTGGACCATCATCTCGTTTATATCGCTACATCATATGGTATATGGAAAACAACAGATGGCGGAGAATCCTGGATGGAGAGCAATAACGGTCTAAATCCAACATTTACGCAAACCATACAGTGCGATGCATCATCCCTGCATCGGGTTATTGCAGGCGGCGAAGAAGGATTGTTTTTATCCACCAATCAGGGGGAAAGCTGGAAACCAACCGGGCCCTTGCCTGTGCCTGTAAAAGATATTATTTCAATACGACAAACACCCCGACTCTGGCTTGCCGGCACTGAAAAACACGGCGTTTTGATATCACAAAATCAGGGTAAAACCTGGGTTGCCGCTGAAGGAGATATTCAGGATCAAACAATTTATAAAGTAAATATACATCAAAATAATCCAAAGTTGATGGCCGCAGGTGGCTATCAGACCGGCGTTTTCATCAGCAGAGATGGTGGCCAGACCTGGACACAGAACAAAAAAGGCTTAAAAACACTCGATATTCACGGATTGGCCTTTGACCCCAACGAAAAACAACGCCTCTGGATTGGCACAATGGGAGACGGTGTATATTTTAGTGAAGATTTTGGAGAATCCTGGAATTATGCCGGTCTAAGCGGCGCTCTGGTTTCTGATATAAAATTCATTACGAGGTAACTATGATAAAACGACTCTTGCCGCTAACAGTCATCTCGGTGCTCTTGCTGGGTTGTTCGCCAAAGCAAAACCAGAAAAAGCCGGCCCATTCTATTTATCATCCACCCCATCCGGCGGAAATCGCACATCAATATCAAACACGATGCGATTCACTGATCCACCATTATGCCTCTTTGCAAAACACCACTTATTTCCACATCGCTGCAAATCTTTGTCTGCGAAAAAATCTGGAACCCTCGTTTGCCAAATTGGATACACTCTTACAAAATCCCAGCGGAGATATGTTTTGGATGTATCCTTTTGTAATGGTCTCTTTTCTCGGACAAGATATTTTCCCCCCGGATATAAGAAAAAAAATGCGGACATTGTGGAAAACATATACGCCTTTTCGCGGGGATACAGAGAATCATTGGGCCATGTATTATGCCTCTCTGTATCTGATCACACAAATGTATCCCGATGATCCCGGCAACACCTGGTTTAATGGTAAAACTTCACAAGAAAATCATCGCGAAGCCGAGGAATACCTGATACATTGGATTGAATTAACCACATCTCTGGGACAGGGAGAATTCGACTCACCCGATTATTACGGCTGCTTTATGGCTCCGGTAGCGCTTTTATATGCTTATGCAAAAGATGCAGCCATGCAAAAACGCGCGGCAATGTTGCTCGATTACCTTGCAGCTGATTTTGCCGCTGAAAATCTGGAGGGTTTTTATGTCGGAGGACATAGCCGCATTTATCCGCGTCAGGTTCGAAACGGCTGGGAAACGACTGCAACTGCATTTTCCTGGCTCCTGTTCGGCAACACCCCCTTTCGGCCAAGTGGTCAAAGCCTCCTTTTGGCGATAAGCGGTTATCAGCCACCCGAAATTCTCTATCACATTGCCAATGACCGCTCAGAAGCTTATGTACACAAAGAATACAAGCGAACCAGACATCGCATGCGCTACAGCGAACAACGAAACGCACCAGTATATAAATATAATTATATATGCAATGACTACGCCCTGGGTTCCATCCAGGGAGGGCTGTTACAGCCTATTCAACAACACACCTGGGATATCACGTGGAACAGCAATACACCCCGTCAGGGTTATAACACCCTCTTTACCCTGCATCCCTATTCATCTGCCTATGAATTAAAAATGTACTTTACCTATGAAACCGATTTGATTGTCGATGCTATCGCAAAGTCGAAAACCACCTATGACTCTCCTGAAAAACTGACAGGCGGGTCTCCGTTTGAACGTGTATTTCAACATCGAAAAACGTTAATCATCCTCTACGATATACCCCCTAAAACCCGGTTTCCACATATTAATGGTTTTTTCCCAAAATCCCTGAGCCGGCGCGAGACTGATGATTCCGGCTGGATTTTTTGTCAGGGCGGTCAAGCGCTCATAGCTTTTTATCCTTTAGCACCCTATGAATGGATTGAAAAAGATGACTATTGGAGATATTTCAGCAGTGAATTGCACAATGGCGCTGTTATTCAAACCGCAGCCCAAAAAGAATTTGCTTCTTTCGAGGATTTCAAACAAGCCGTACGCAAATTAAAAATCGTTACCAACACTTCACCAAAGCCTTCTGTGCTTTTCACCACTTTGGATCAAGAGGAACTTGCCTTTACTTTTGGAGAAATTCCCAGCGTAAACGGCGTGGCTGTGGATTATAAAAACTGGAAATTGTTTGATAGCCCTTTTTTACAAGCAACGCGAAAGAGCCAGAGAATGGAAATGCATTATAAACAGTTGCATAAGATACTCGACTTTAATTCACTTACCACCAAAACCTGGATAAATTAAACCCTGGTTCTCTTTTCCTGTCAAAATTTTCTCTTGAATTTGATAGAAAAAAGAAATATATTCAACTTAATAAAGAACAATGTTCTTTATTGTGAGAATGATATGCAGGTAAAAAAAGATAAAGTCAAAGAAAAAATACTTTGGGTTGCGAAAAAAGAATTCCGAAAGCAGGGATTCTTAAATACCTCCATGCGCACAATTGCGGAAAAATCGGAGGTGACCACAAGCAATATCTACAACTATTTCGAAAACAAAAACAACCTCTTTCGGGAGATCGTTGATCCGGCGATCAGCGAGATCGACCAAACGCTTTTGTTTTTGGAAAAGGAATCCGGTCCCTGGCAACCAACATTAAATATTGACCAACTCAAAAAACAAATTAAAAAACTCGTGAAATTCATCGATACCTATCGTGAGGAGCTCGATCTTATTTTCTTTAAATCATGGGGATCAGAAATTCCGGACATTAAAGACAAATATATCGAAGGCTTTACCGAGTATTATAATACGCTGTTCACAAAACTTAAAAAGAATAAATCGACGAATCTATCACCATTTTTTATTCATAATATGTGTTCTTTTTATGCAAACATTGTTACGGAATTTATTATGCACAACACGACGTATGAAGATATGCTGCAATACAGCAACGAGATACTGATATTTGCATATTCCGGACACAGTGCGGTTTTACAACAGGATTCTGAACGTCTTACAATGATCGAATGAGGATGATATGAAAGTTGATCTTACACGAATGAAAATGGGAGAAGAAGGGGTGATTACCGAAATCAATGGTGGTCACAAGCTGGAAAAAAGATTACAATCACTCGGCGTGACTCTGGGTGCGAAAATTAAAAAAATATCAGCTCAGATGCTCCGCGGCCCTATATCCATACAAATAGGTAATACCCGGGCTGCTATCGGATACGGCATGGCCAAAAAAATCTGGATAGAAAAGGAGCCTTCATGAACCAGTTATTACTTATTGGGAATCCCAATGTCGGCAAAAGCGCCATCTTCTCCCGCTTGACCGGCGTCAAGGTTATTGCCGCCAATTATCCGGGGACGACTGTAGAATATACCACCGGCTATATGCGTCTGGAAGGTGAAAAAATTAAAGTCATCGATGTCCCCGGAGCCTATTCACTGGAAGCACAATCCAAAGCTGAACAAGTTGCACTGGATATGGTGGCACAAGCTGAAAAGCGAAAAGATATAACCTTTATTAACATCCTGGATTCCACCAACCTTGAAAGAAATTTGAATCTTACGTTTGATTTAATCGAAAAAAAAATTCCCATTATCCTGGTGCTCAATTTTTGGGATGAAGCAAATCACACCGGGGTATCGATAGACACAGAAAAACTGGAACAATTTCTCGGTATCCCGGTGGTTACCACTTGTGGTGTTACAGGAGAGGGAATCAAAAAGCTGGTATCCAGATTGCCTGAAGCAAAACCCAGCCCGCTGGAATACGTCCCTCAGGAAAAATGGCTGGAAATAGGACGTATTGTATCAAAGGTGCAAACCCTGAGCCATCGCCATCATACTATGCGGGAATCACTGGAAGAAGCATCCATTCATCCGTTTTACGGTATTCCGATAGCCGCTTTTGTCTTGTTGTTGTCCTTTTTAATAATTCGATTCGTTGGAGAATCCCTGATCAGTTGGGTTTTTGATCCTTTTTTTCATCATCTCTGGACACCCATAGTAGAACAAATTTCAGGCTGGTTACAAGGCAGCGGTATGGTTCACGAAATCCTTGTGGGTAATCAAAAATACGAAAGCATAGAATATCTTGAATCCCTGGGATTATTGACCACCGGTTTATATGTACCCATTGCAGTCGTTTTGCCCTATATCTTTGCTTTTTATCTTGTACTCAGCTTTTTGGAAGACCTTGGCTATCTTCCCAGACTCGGAATTTTGCTGGAC
>CAZSOP010000093.1:0-11394 GCA_964608385.1 uncultured Cytophagia bacterium | reverse complement strand
TTTTGTGGTTTTTACTCGTTGTTGTTTTCTCCGCTGCCTGCGAGAACCCGTTGAAAGAGGAGAAGAAAAAGGAACCTATCCGTATTCTTGTCGAAGAGTACCTGGACAGCGCTGGTAAGTATTTTATTTTTTGGAACGGTAAAAATGATAAAGGTAATTTTGTTCCGCCGGGAAAGTATATCTATGCCGTTGAAATAAAGGACTGGCAGGATCAGGATTATGTAGAAGTGCTTGCTGGTGGCAAAATCGGTCAGAACAACGAGGCCCATTTTGAAGCATTTATCAGCAATTACGATCAATTGCTTCGCGCCTATCCGGATCCCTTTCAGGTACAATCCGGTGTTAATATACCTCTGATACTCAAGGCTCCTGCATTTATCAAGCTTTCGATTTACAAGGATTGAAGTTGTGTTTCAGAGTTGCTGTTCTCTCCTCTGTAAAACATGCTGATACCAGAGACCTTTTGAAATGATATCATGCAGAAAAAGTAAGTATGCAACCTTGTAATAAAATGAGTAAAATCGTTCGTGATCATCTGATTCGGGAAAGGAAACATTTATGAAATTCAGCATAGCCGTTATCGTCTTGATGTATGTTACCATGGTTTTCTCTCAACCCTCCGATTATGTTCACATCAACAAAATTATTGCAAAGCTGGAGCAAGATCAAATCGTAACCGGTATGTGGTCAAGTGCGTTGCATCCTTCCAACGCCGCCGGTCTTGTGGAGGCCAATGGGTTTCCCACTGCCGAAGAGGCAATCAGCAAACCTATGCTCGATTACATTCTCATTGACATGGAACATCAACCCTTTGATGTTCAGGCATTGCGAAATTTCATTCTGGCGTTAAATTCAAAGCGAGAGGTTCTCGTCAAAGGCAACCTGCAACCCAATATTTCGGTACTGGTTCGCATTCCTGCTGACGGCAATCAACCTGTACACGCTTCTATCAAACAGGTATTGGATGTTGGTGTTCATGGCGTGGTGGTGCCTCACGTGCGTTCTGCAGCAGAAGCCAGGAGAATTGTCTCTGCCTGTCGTTATCCCCAAATCGAGGATTCTCCCTATCCCGATCCGGTGGGAGAACGCGGTGCGTCTCCCTGGCTCGCCTCTTATGCCTGGGGATTGAGCATGCCGGAATATGTTGAACGCGCCGACGTCTGGCCGCTTAATCCGAAGGGGGATCTGCTCGCTGTGGTGATGATTGAAGATAAAGAGGGTATCGAAAATCTGGATGATATTCTCGATGTTAAAGGCATCGGAGCGGTTATTTTCGGACCCTATGATTATAGTTTCGCAGCCGGTTATCCCGGTCAAACCACTCATCCTGAGGTGGCAGGGGAATGGAATCATGTTAAAAGTATATGTGACCGTTATGGCGTTCCGCTGGTCGGGTTTGGCAATCCTGATAATGTAAAGGACCTTCTGGGCCAGGGTTACCAAATGCTGCTTTGCGGGCACGATATTCGTCTGAATCATGGTGTTCCCGAGGTACTCGATATTATAACCCGATATATTAAAAACTGATCAGCCGATGTAAGAATAGAGTTGTCATTTATTTTTTCTAAAGGAATGTCCGGCTATCCTTCCAGTCCGCCGGACACCGTTGTTTATGACATCATATGAACGCGTTAAACGAACAATCTATTTTAAACAGCCGGATCGTATCCCTCATTATCTACCGGACGGACTCGAAAATGATATACTTTGGCTTGCACCGTGGACAATGGGTGACAACAGCCAGCCCCCTGATCAACAGGGATGGCAACAGCATGGTTCTGTGCAACGTCGCCTTGATGCCTGGGGGGTGACCTGGGAGCGTTCAACGATGGGTACCACAAACATGGGGCAGGCGAAGGTTTACCCCATAACGGATCTTTCCGCTCAGGCAGACTATACCTTCCCTTCTCGCAATGACAGAGTGTATTATCGCAATCATCAACGGGCCATCGATCAGAATAGAGGCGCCACCAATCCCAAATATGTGCTCGGGGTGCCGGGATTTGCCTCTTTGAATGAAGGGGTGCATAATATTGTCGGATTGGAGACCATGTTTACAGCCTATTATGAACAACCGGAGCATCTCAAGGCACTCATCGGTCGTTTCGCACGGCAGCAGCGGGAGTCGATACGACTCTTGGCTGAATTGGGATGCGATGGTGTTATGGCTTATGACGATTGGGGCTTGCAGGATCGATTAATGGTTAGCTGGCCCTTAATTGAAGCGTTTTTCATGCCACATTACCGACAAAACTGGCAAATCGCCCATGATTTGGATTTGGATGTGTGGTTGCACTCATGTGGATATATTATCGATCTATTGCCCGATTTTCACTGTGCGGGATTAAACGTCATTCAAATGGATCAGCAGGAAAACATGGGCCTTGAGAATCTCTCTCGTGTAGCAGGCGGTAATGACTGCCCCGGTCGGCAGGATGGTTTATTCAAACCAATATAGAAAACAGAGTAGTCGAACGAAGGCAGGTTTGATGGTTCCGCATGAGCAAAATGGTGAATATTTTTCAATTTATACAGGAGTTTAGCAATGAGACGATTCTTGCTGTCAATCCTTCTCTTTTTTCCACTCGTATCTGCCCTTGCCCTGGAGTTTTATGTGTCACCTCGGGGAAGTGATCAAAATGAAGGCACTATTTATAATCCTTTTGCCACCCTGGAAGGCGCACGCGACGCCATCCGCAAGGCAAAAAACAGCAAACCAATATCCTTTTTTGATGCTATCACCGTCTATTTAAGACAGGGCATCTATTCCATTGAGACGTCTTTTGTACTCGAAGCAAGGGATTCCGGAAATCCGGATGGCCGCATCACCTATCGAAATTATCCCGGAGAACCGGTTCACCTCATCGGGGGTAGAGTGATTCCCGCTGATGCGATATCGCAAGTCAGAGATGCATCGATTTTGGATCAACTGAATGATCCGGATGCCCGCGAACACCTTTATGTAATCGATCTCGGTAAACTCGGTATTGATAATTTTGGCAAACACCGCAAGTTTGGTCATGCGCTGCCGGTCGTACCCGCACCGCTGGAACTTTTTATCAACGGCGAGGTGATGCCGCTGGCAAGATATCCCAATCAAGGTGCAATGCAAACAGGCAAAGTTCTCGATACCGGTTCGATTCCCAGGATTCGCGATTATGAGAATATTCGCGGCGGTATTTTTAAATATACGGATGATCGTCATTCTCTGTGGGTTGATGAAGAGGATTTGTGGTTGCGCGGTACCTTTAAATGGGGATATGCTGATGATAAAATCAAAGTTGAATGGATAGATCCGCAAAGCAAACGCATCAAACTTTCATCACCTCATATGTATGGACTGGGCTCCGGTGAACCCTTTCAGCAATACGTGGCCTTGAATCTGCTTCAGGAGCTGGACATGCCGGGAGAGTGGTATTTAAACCGCTCGACCGGAAAACTCTATTTTTGGCCTCCGAATGGTGCAAAAGATAATGAAATACTCGTTTCAATAATCAAAGCTCCCATTATTGCCTTGCAGGATGTCTCTTTTGTGACTCTGCAGGGGATTATTATTGAAGCAAGCAGGGGAATGGGTATATACATGCAAGGGGGAGAAGAGAATCTTATATCGGACTGTGTCATTCGAAATATCGGCACGGTGGGTATTCAGATGGGGCAAGGGGCTGAGCAGACCTTTCCGCATATTACCCATGATGATTACGATGGCAGGCCGGTTTCCGGAAAAACCGGAAGCCTCAAGGCGCATTTGTACAAATATACCACTTGGGATCGCAAAGCCGGTAAAAATCACGGTATTAGCGGATGCCATATCTATAACACCGGAAGCGGAGGCATTGTGCTGAGCGGTGGAAACAAAGAAAAACTCGTTGCCGGCAACAATTATGTTCGCAATTGCCGCGTGCATGATTATCAACGGCGAAATCGCTCGCAGTGGGCCGGTATCAGCGTAGACGGCTGCGGTAATCGTATCGATCACTGTGAAATCTATAATGGAGATTTGCAGGCGATCATGGTAAACGGACCTTTACACGCATTTGAATATAACCATATCCATCACGTCGGGTTGAATGCCAACGATGCATCTGCCTGGTACATGGGTCGGGATCCAAGCGACCAGGGCACCATTATTCGCTATAACTTTTTTCATCATGTCGGCAGACATGACCGCAAGTGGATGATGGGTGTCTACTTTGACGACGGCACCTGCGGGGCGCTGGTTGAAGGCAATATTTTTTATAATGTCGGCACCTATGGATCGATTTACAGCAATGGCGGTCAGGATATCATCATCCGTAACAATATTTTCATCAAAAGCAAAGGACCGGCTGTTCAACAAAAGTCAATGTGGTGGGATTTTGCCGCTCATAATTGGGATTACTATTTTGCAGACGATGGAGTCTATCGCCGGCGATTGTTAGAGCTCATCGACATTCGAAAACCGCCTTACAGCATCAGATTTCCGCACCTGGCCTCCTGGATGGATCAGTGCGAAGACGGAAAAACCTTCGTTGGAATGTATCCGGCGCGTAATGTGCTTGAAAAAAATGTTTTTTATCAGTGTGAACAGCCTTTGCGCTTGACAGGACTGAATCCTCAGTTCGATTGCCGCAAAAATTACATTGCCATTGAGGATCCCGGTTTTCATAATCTGGACTCGCTTGATCTTCGTCTTGTAGAAGGGTCTGTCGTATATAAAGAAATTCCTGATTTTATTCCCATTCCTTTTGAAAAAATCGGATTAGAGGATAAATCAATGGGTAACTAAAATAAGGTAGAGTATGAAAGCAGGAAAGCATGATGAATTTAGTCAAAGTACTCTTTTTCGATACAAAATCATATGACAAGCAATTTTTTAATGAGATTAATAAAAGATATCACTTTGAAATTAAATATCTGCCGCACCGACTCTCAGAGGACACAGCTTCTCTGGCTTCCGGATATGACGCGGTTTGTATATTTGTTAATGACCTTGTTTCTTCGAAGGTGGCTCGGATTTTCCAAAATGAAAAAATCAAGCTTATCGCGCTTCGTTGTGCCGGGTATAATAATGTTCATTTTAAATCTTTGTATGGTCATATTCATGTGGTTCGGGTTACCTCTTATTCGCCTCATGCCATTGCTGAACACACGCTGGCGTTGATGCTCTCACTGAATCGGAAAACGCACCGTGCTTATTATCGGACGCGGGATGCAAATTTTTCCATTCAGGGGCTTTTGGGATTTGATATGTATGGCAAAACCGCCGGCATCATCGGTACCGGCAAGATCGGCAAATTGGTGGCTGAACTTCTGCGGGCGATGGGGTTACACGTCATGGCTTTTGATCTTTATCCGGATAAAAAGTGGGCAACCGCTCATGATATTCTCTATACGGACCTCGATGAATTATATCGTCATGCCGACATTATCTCCCTGCATTGTCCATTAACGCCTGAAAACGTACATATGATCAACCGGAACTCACTGGAACTGATGAAAGACGGTGTGATGATGATCAACACCGGACGCGGAGCCCTGATCGATTCTAAAGCTTTAATTTACGGTCTGAAATCGAAAAAAATCGGCTCTGCCGGTCTGGATGTCTATGAGGAAGAAGAAAAATATTTTTTTATGGATCTGTCCGAACAGGGAATCGATGACGATGTACTGGCAAGGCTTGTATCCTTTCCGAATGTGCTCGTAACTTCTCATCAGGCTTTTTTTACCCGGGAAGCGATGACCAATATTGCGGAGACAACGATGGCGAACATTTCTGCATTTTTTGAAGGTAAGGCACTTTTAAATGAAATTTGTTATCAGTGCAATGAGCCCGATTGCCGCAAAAAATCCAAGGGACGCTGTTTTTAAGCCATCGATTATCTGCTGATAAACGCTTATTGAATCTTGAATCGTTCAACGATGGAGAGCAGCCATGAGTGTATTAAAAAAAGTATTGCTTGCCGTTATTGTTGTGACCGTCGTGGTTGGCGGCTATTTTTTCTACAAAACTTATCGGCTTGTCAACATCGGCGCCGGCTTTGCGGCCAAGGTGATGTGTTCTTCTGTTTTTATTTCCGGCAGAACAGTGGAATCGGTTTGGCAAAATGAGTTGGCCCTTAAACCGTTAAGACATGTAAACACCAAAATCGATCCAGAGCAGAACACGGTAGTTGCATCAGGGCTATGGGGATTGGTTCAGCGGCGAGCGGTTTATCGTCCGGGGCTTGGCGCTACTCTGGACATCCCCCTTTCGAGTCCGGGGTTGCCTGATCTGGCATCGGTTGCCCTGTCGAACGATGAAGAATGGCCCCTGGGAACTCGTGTTGATTTGACCGCTATACCTCCGGAAATCGATTCAGAACGATTGCAGGTCGCTCTTGACAGCGCATTTTCGGAACCTTTTCGCTTTAAAAAGCGTCGCACCAGAGCTGTTATTATCGTTTACAAGGGGAAAATGATTGCTGAACGATATGCGTATGGATTTGGAAAAACCACCCCTCAGTTGGGTTGGTCTATGACAAAAAGCGTTATCAATGCGCTGGTTGGTATTTTGGTCAAACAGGGAAAAATCGTTCTCGATAAAGAGGCCCCGATTCCCGAATGGCAATCTCCGGATGATCCGCGCGACAACATTACTCTGGATCATTTGCTGCGCATGAAAAGCGGTCTGGCATTTAATGAATCCTACAGACATCCGGACAGCGATGTTTTAAAGATGCTATTCGATTGCCGAAACGCTGCCGAATTCGCTGCGGATCAACCCTTAAAACATCCGTCGGGCAAAGTCTGGCATTATTCCAGTGGGACAACCAATATTATCAGCGCAATCATCCGGCGGACGGTGAGTGATTCGTTGCAAGCGTACTGGCGATTTGTCCATGAACAGCTTTTTTTACCACTGGGAATGAACAGCGCGGTGCTGGAACCCGATCCTTCCGGTACCTTTGTCGGGTCGTCGTATATGTATGCAACCCCAAGGGATTGGGCCCGCTTTGGCCTTTTTTGTTTGCAGGATGGTATATGGCGGGGCGAGCGTATTCTGCCTCAGGGATGGATCGAGTATTCTACACAATTAACCCCGGAATCGAAACATCAAAATTATGGTGCACATTTTTGGCTGGCACCGCAAACTGCGGAAGAGAATGTGCCGCCATTACCCGAAGATTTATTTTATCTGGCAGGCCATGATGGCCAATATGTTTCCATTGTGCCTTCACGTTCACTGGTTATCGTCAGATTGGGACTCAGCGTGCATACCGGCGTCTGGGATCAAAGTGAATTCGTTTTTCAGGTTCTGGAAACTATACGCTCATAGAGTGGATTATTCATTTTCCGATGTTCGAACGATGACAGATTAAAAAGATAAATCAGCAAAACCCCGTTAAAAGAAGAGAAACAGAATAGCATGCAGGATGGAATACATCATCTCATACCGGAAGCGCAAAAGTCCGCGAAAAAATTACGCGATACTTATAACCGCAAACCCGGAGCTCCTTTCTTCCATAAAACATTTGGTCTCTGGATGTGCCTCGATCACTGGTATGAAACCGGTTTGGACAGAAGCGTTGATTTGACCTCGTTTTTTTTACTCGATGCTCCCGGACATCACGAGCTGGGGCAGCTGGGGTGGTGTGAAGCGGCGTTTTCCCCGCAGTTTGAAGAGATCGTATTGAAAGATCTCGGAGATAAGGAAATGGTTCAGGATATCGCCGGCCGGTCGGTTTTATATTTCAAGGGCAGACGGCATGGGTTTATGCCGGAATACCTCGATCATCCGGTAAAGGATCGCAAAACCTGGGGAAAAAATGTAAAATGGCGGCTGAATCCGAAAACGCCGGAACGGTACCAGTTATTAAAATTACGCATGGATAAGGCCCGGGAGGCTGCGGCAAAAGGCTTGATGATGCAACAAAATCTTATCGGCGGCTATATGTATTTGCGAAGCCTTTTCGGGCCGGAGCATTTACTCTATGCATTTTACGACAAGCCCGGACTCGTTCATGACTGTATGAAAAGCTGGTATGAGTTGGCGGACCAGGTCATTGCAAAACATCAACAAGCCGTCACGCTGGATGAACTCTTTATGGCCGAAGATATCTGTTATAACCATGGCCCCCTGATCTCACCGGAAATGATTCAATCATTTTTATTTCCCTACTATCAGCAACTCGTAGAGAACATCAAAAAGCGGCAACTCGATAAAAACCGGCATTTGTATATTCAAATCGATACGGATGGAGATGCAATAAGCGTCATCGATCTTTACAAGGATCATATCGGCATGGATGTTATGAGTCCTTTTGAAGTTGCTTCCGGGTGCGATGTCCGTCATGTCGCCGATCATTATCCCGATTTGGTCATTAGCGGCGGCATCGACAAGCGGATTCTCAGCAAAGGGAAAACGGAAATCGATGACTATCTGGAGTCTATATTACCCGTTATGCGAAAGCGCGGCGGATATATACCCACTGAAGATCATGGCGTTCCTCTGGAAGTGAGCTGGCAAAATTTTCATTACTATCGACGGCGTTGTGTCGAGTTTGGAGAATGATACGGAAAGGGTTAAAAACAGGAAACAGGCAATTTAATGCTGGATTTTAATCAAAAGCGTTGGCAAAGCGTAAAAGAGATTTCAAAGCGTTGGTGGCAGGGAGAGCTGGAGCGGCCGATTATTCAGGTAAGGCTGGAAGGGAAAAACCCGGAAAGGGCAAAACCCGAGCTGCCGTTTCGTGTTTTTGATTCGTTTCATGATCTGGCCATACCGGCAGAGTCGATAGTCGATCGCATCGACTATAATCTCCAGTCAACTCTTTATATGGGTGACGCCTTTCCACAATATTGGCCGAATTTTGGCCCCGGTGTGATGGCTGCCATTCTCGGCGCTTCGCTTCAAAACGGATTGGGTACGGTATGGTTTCATCCTCCTGATAAGCAGGAGATAGACGAAATAAATTTTTCAATAGATACGAATAACGTCTGGTACCAGCGTATTCTATCGGTGATCAAAGCAGCATCAGAGCGTTGGCAGGGAACGGTACAGATCGGCATGACAGACCTGGGTGGTAATCTGGATATTTTATCAGCCTTTCGCCCCGGAGAAAAGTTGATTTATGACCTTTATGATCAACCACAACAGGTCGAAGGTTTACTTTGGAAAGCACATGCTCTGTGGTGGGAATGTTTTGAGCAGATGCATGCTTTGACCACACCAGACAATCCCGGTTATAGCTGCTGGACGCCTCTATATTCAGAACAGAGTTACTATATGCTGCAATGCGATTTTTCTTACATGCTCGGTCCGCATCTGTTCGACTCTTTTGTCAAACCCGAGCTGGTTGTTACAGCGAACAAGCTGGGAAATGCTTTTTATTATCTGGATGGTCCCGGACAGCTGCCGCATCTGGAGTCAATATTGGAAATCGAGGCAATAAAAGGCGTGCAATGGATTCCCGGAGCCGGCCAACCTGACGTTTCGCAATGGCCATGGGTTTATCAAAAGATTTTAGCTTTCACCGCTGATGACGAGTCTGCGCTGCGACCGCCATGCCTTTTTCAGCGGTGAAGAGATGAAAATTGAAGCGTGGATATGTAATGATCTGCATAGTATTCCCCGGCATGCCCGTCTTTGTTATCAGTTGGAGGTTGAGAATGCAATTATTGCCTCCGGAACCACAATGGCGAAGATCAACCCCTTTTCAAGTACCTTTCAGGGCTTTTTACCTTTTCGCACGCCCCGAATTCATCATCGCAAAAAAGCAATTATACGACTGGGGCTGTTTACGGACAAACTTGTCCATCACAACGCACTGGAGGTGGATTTTTTTGAAAACAAAAAGAGGGCCTGTCGTACTGTGCATATTATCGGTAATCCTGACGGCAAAGCGGCGGCGTTGATTCGGGTTCTTGGCTATAAGGCGATAGCTGGCGCATCTGTAAAAGAGTCGGATGTGATTGTCATTGATGATTGGAAAAAGTATATCGATATGAAGGATAAGGTAGATGATGCCGTGTCGGCGGGGGCTATTGCCGTTTTTGCCGAACTGCCGGTCGGAACGTATCAAATCGATGGCGACCGAATCGAGGTGCAGCAAGCCGGTATGGGACCCCGGCATTTTGTTTCCCGCGATACAGGGCATGCGTTGGTTCACGGATTTCAACCACATGATTTTAGATTTTGGTATGAAAGCAAAGCCGGATATGCGACACCGCTCTTGTCCACGGTTTTCACCGCATCCGGTTGGCAGCCGGTTTTGCGCAGCGGCAACGGAGATTGGTACGGCAACTGGAAACCGGTGCTCGCGGCGGCGGAAAAACGCAAGGGAAAGGGAGCTTGTCGAATCTGTCAGGTTCACCTCGCAGATCATATCGAAGGGAATCCGGTTGCTGAAATTTTTGCACGTCGTTTTCTGAGCAGAGAATCCTTAATACACTCTTGATGCAGCGTCAAAGTAACAGTCAAGATTTTTATTTTATATAGAGGGTGTCGGCGCTGATCAGGTCAGCAGCTGTAACAAGTGGCGGCAACTTTCCAGAACGCAGCAGGCGAGGGTAAAGTCTCCATCATGCGTAAGCGGGTTGGGAATAGCAGCGCAGCGTATGTCTGCCCGGTGAGCAGCGGTTACCCCGCGTTCGGAATCTTCGACGACAAGCGCCTCATCTGCGGTTATTTCGAGTTTTTCAAGTGCGAGTTGATACGGTTCCGGATCGGGCTTTGAATTTTTATAATCTTCCCGCGTCAGAATGAGATCGAAAAAAGGCAACAGCTCTGTGTTTTTGTGGATAATATCAAAATATTGTCGTCTTGAACTGGTGACAACGGCCATTTTATACCGCGGTGTCAATGCTTTTAACACCTCTTCAACGCCGGCCATGATTTCGATATCCTGATGCAAGAGCTCGATATATCTTTTGTCCCGTTGCTGTCGCAACGCCAACATTTCATCTGCTGTCATCCCCCGATCGAGTGCAAGGTCGAGGGCGCTTTTGCCCTCTTTTAGAGATATTTGCAAATAGAGTTCATGGGTCAGATCGATTCCCAAAGTTGCCAGAAATTCCCTGGTAGATTGAAAGTAATATTTTTCCGTATCAACCAGAATGCCGTCGTTATCCCATAAAATAGCCTTTATGCCTTTGAGTGGTTTCACCGGTAAACTCTTCTCCTTCATTCATCATCAATTTATTCTGCAGCCTGAGGATCATAAAATGGATTCGATTCAGTTGGTACCGATGCATCGATGTTTTGCCGCCACGACACCAACTCTTTGTGTAATGCTTTTGCTTTCCGGGGACGAGTGTTTGCAAGATTATTCGATTCACCGATGTCCTCTTGCAGATTGTAGAGTTCAATATGATTATCTTCAAAGAATTCCAAGAGTTTCCATTTGCCCTGGCGGATTACGCTGACCGGAGTCG
>CAZSOP010000092.1:0-11397 GCA_964608385.1 uncultured Cytophagia bacterium | reverse complement strand
GCGGTTTTTAATCAAAGTCCCTTCAAAAAAAGTAGTACTATAAATACTTTTGATCCCCCCCGGAATAGATTCTTGTATGGAATTTGTAGAATATTTTTCGTAATATATCCATTGGTTTGTTGAATATTCATTCCAGGTCATCCACACAGCAGGACAAGGATGATGGCCATAGCGTAAAGGAGCAAATCATGACACAGTTATCGGTTCGTGAAAAAATCGGTTACTCGCTCGGCGATACCGCCACCAATCTAACCTGGCGTTCTTTTATGGTTTTTTTACCTATTTTTTACACCGATGTCTTTGGCCTTTCCGCTGCGGCCATGGGCACGCTGTTGCTGGTTTGCCGATTTTGGGACGGTATTACCGATTTTATCATGGGTATCGTTGCCGACCGTACCAAAACCCGATGGGGCAAGTTTCGTCCCTGGATTCTCTGGACCGCCTTTCCCTTTGGCTTGCTCACTGTCCTTGCCTTTACCACCCCGGATTTCAGCTATACCGGCAAGCTCATCTATGCCTATGTTACCTATTCGCTGCTGATTATCGTTTTTACCGCCAGCAATGTCCCCTATTCCGCTCTCATGGGGGTAATGACTTGTAATCCCATCGAACGCACCAGCCTTTCTTCCTATCGCTTTGTCTTTGCCTATCTCGGCGCCCTGATTGTTCAGGGTGGCTTGATCTATCTGGTCGCCTTCTTCGGCCAGGGCAATGAGATCAAGGGGTATATGCGCACCATGATTTTTTTTGCTGTGCTGCTGGTTGCGTTTTTGCTCATCACCTTTTTTTCCACCAAAGAGCGGGTTAAACCCATGCAGAGCCAGAGCTCTATCCGTCAGGATTTTAAAGACCTCGTCCATAACAAGCCCTGGTTGACCCTCTTTTTTATCGGTATCATATTCGTCACCTTTACCTCGATCAAGCAGGGCGGCATCATGTTTTATTTTACCCATTATCTCGGTGCAAAGGGATTGGCTGCCGCTTATATGGTGCTGGGACTGGTCGGATCGCTTATCGGTGCCGCCGTCACTAAACATCTGGTCGTTCGTACAGGTAAGCGTATGTTATTTATTATTACTGCCTTTATTTCCGGGATTTGCAGCATACCCCTGTTTTTTCTCAGTCCCGATAATCTTGTGTCCATTTTTGTTTTCGGCACCATCAGCGAGTTCGCCGCCGGTCCTTTGCCGGTGCTGTTCTTCGCCATGTTGGCCGATAGCGCCGACTATTCAGAGTGGCGTAACAACCGGCGCGCCACCGGTTTGATTTTTTCCGCCGGTTCGGTCGCGATCAAGTTCGGTTCCGGGCTGGGCGGCGCCCTGGCGGGTTGGGTGCTGGCGTTTTATGGCTATGTAAAAGGCGGGCCCAACACCGCCGAGGCCCTGATCGGTGTGCGACTCATCGTCAGCATTATTCCGGCGTTGATCAGCCTTGTTTTGATGGCTTTGGTATGGATTTATAAACTGGACGAAGCTACCTTGATGCAAATCGAAAAAGATCTCCGTCAGAGAAGAAAAGAACAGCAGGAAGGAGTTTAGAATGACACAATTTCCGCAATTATTTACCTGGGGTACGGCAACGTCGAGTTATCAAATCGAAGGCGGATGGCAGCAGGGAGGCAAGGGCTTTAGCATATGGGACGCCTTTACTCACACCCCGGGTAAAATCATAGACGCATCTAACGGCGATGTTACTTGCGATCATTATCATAAATATAAAAAAGATATCGCCCTGATGGCCAAACAGGGATTAAAGGCTTATCGCTTTTCCCTCTCCTGGCCCCGCATACAGCCGCAGGGACATGGTAACGCCAATAAAGAGGGCATTGAATTTTATTCCGATCTTATCGACACGCTGCTGGAACACGATATCGAACCCTGGGTAACGCTTTATCACTGGGACCTGCCCGTGACATTGCAGCTCGAATATGATGGATGGCTGAATCCCGAAATAGCGGATTTTTATAAAGCCTATGCTGATATCTGTTTCAACGCTTTTGGCGACCGGGTCAAACACTGGATCACATTGAATGAAGCCTGGGTGGTTGCCATGCTGGGATACGGCCAGGCGGTCTTTGCACCCGGACGCGAGTCCAAAACCGAGCCATACATTGCAGCGCATCATCTGCTGCGCGCTCATGCCTATGCAGTGGATATTTACCGGAAAAAATATCAACACAAGCAAAACGGCCTGATCGGCATCACCAACAACTGCGACTGGCGCGAACCCCTGACCGATTCTCAACAGGATAAAGAGGCGGCGCAACGGGCTCTGGAATTCTTTCTCGGATGGTTTGCCGACCCCATTTATTTGGGTGCTTATCCGCCGGCCATGCGGCAGCGAATTGCGGAAAAACTGCCTCGATTCGATGATAAAGATTTGAATTTGATCAAAGGCTCTTCGGATTTTTTCGGTCTCAATCACTATACCACGCTTTATGCCTCGCATGCCGAAAAAGATGAACAGCTCGAGATCGATGTCTATGGGAACGGCGGTATTGCCGAAGATCAATACGTCAATCTGAGCCGCAACGATTCCTGGCCGTTGACGCCGATGGGCTGGGCGATTGTGCCGTGGGGGTGCCGTAAATTGCTGCACTGGATCGACCAGCGCTACGATCATCCGGCGATCGTCATTACAGAAAACGGCTGTACCCGCGACGATAAGGTGATCGATGGACAAGTCGATGATCAGGAACGCATCGATTTTGTCCGGGCTTATCTGAGCGAAATCCACACCGCCATCGAACAGGGCGTCGATGTGCGTGGTTATTTTTTGTGGAGCTTTATGGATAATTTCGAGTGGGCATCCGGATTTACCAAGCGCTTTGGCATCAATTATGTCGATTTTAAAAGCGGTAAGCGTATCCCAAAATCATCGGCGATGTGGTACAGTCAGGTGGTCAAAAATAATGGTTTTTAGATAAGAAATGTTTCTACAAAATTTTTATTAGGTATATGAATGACGAGTAGGAGGTACCTGTCATGTTTAAAACACGCCGTCAGTTTATCAAACACATCGGTGCGTCAGCAGCAGCTCTCAGCTTGCCGGCAGTTTTGTCTTCCTGCGGCAGACAGGCCGGGAACCCCAATATTCTTTTTATCGCCATCGATGATCTCAACGACTGGGTCGGATGTCTCGGCGGTCATCCCGACACTCAAACGCCCAATATCGATGCCCTGGCTGCCCGCGGTACGCTGTTCGAAAACACCCATGTGCAGGCGCCGATCTGCGGACCTTCGCGGGCGTCTTTGATGAGCGGTCTGTTGCCCTCCACCACCGGAGTCTACGGTCAGATCAAGGATGAAGATCTGAAAAAAAACGAGGTTATGTCGGATGCTGTTTTTCTGAGCCGGTTTTTCGCCCATCAGGGGTATAAGACCATGGGAGTGGGAAAACTCTTTCATGGCACGGACGGCAATGCCTTTCAGGAATATGGCGGCATACACGAGCGCTTTGGTCCCAAGCCGGAAGAACGGATGCATTATGATCCGGAATGGTTTGGAAAACCTTCGGGAACCCAGACCGACTGGGGGCCTTTTCCGGATTCGGATGAAAACATGCCGGACTGGAAGTATGCACAGTGGGCCATGCAAAAATTTGAAGAAAAGCACGAACAACCCTTTTTCCTCGCCTGTGGTTTTGTGCGTCCGCATGTTCCCTGGCATGTGCCGGCGAAATGGTTCGAGCGCTTTGATCGCAATACGATAACCACGCCGCCCTATTTACCGGACGACATGAAGGATGTGCCTGAGATTGCCAAACGGCTGCATGCTGTTCCGATGATGCCGACCACCGAGTGGGCTCTGGAAACAGGACAGTGGAAGGATATCGTGCATGCCTATCTCGCCAGTACAGCTTTTGTTGATGATAAAGTGGGGATGCTTCTTCAGGCTCTGAACAACAGCGCTTATGCACATAATACGCTGATTATTCTCTGGGCCGATCATGGTTATCACATTGGCGAGAAAAACCGGTTTGCCAAACACAGTTTATGGGAGCGCGCCACGCGCGTACCGCTGATCATTGCCGGCCCCGGTTTTCCAGAAAATCAACGCTGCAAACAGCCCGCCGGACTCATCGATATGTATCCGACTCTGGTGGATCTTTGTGGCTATGATATACCCGGCGCTCTGGAAGGGCATTCGTTGAAACCGTTAATCGAGAATCCTGATGCCGACTGGCCCCATACGGTGCTGACCACATATGGGCGTAACAACCATTCCATACGGTCACTGCATTACCGCTATACCCGTTACGAAGATGGTTCCGAAGAGCTTTACGATCACCGCAGCGATCCCAATGAATGGCATAATTTGGCCGGCGATGAAAAATACAATCCGGTCAAGGAACGGTTGAGAACCCATTTGCCCACAGTGAATGCAGAGTGGCATCCTGAATCCTATCTGCCGGTGAATGATTATTTTATTCAGGAACAGGGTGCGGGAAAGTGAAAGGAATCGTATTAAATAAATTAGAAGAATGCTTTCTTCCTGCAATGCGGGCAAATCGACTGGTTTTCAGGCACAGAGTTTGCTATTCAGGTCACGAATTCGAATGTTTGGGTTAGATAACGAGAAGGGATGAATTTTATGAGAACTAAAGCGACTGTTTTTATTTTTCTGATGACTATTTGTCTGATTGTCAACCTGGCGTTTGGTCAATTAAGTATTCGAAATACTTCCAATACGGTTTTATTCAAAGTGCTTTCAAACGGCAAGGTCGGTATCGGCCTCGGCGGTGCTGACCCGGATGAATTGTTGACCGTCAACGGCAAGACCAAAACAAATTCACTTCAGGTCGGAACATCGTCCACGACGGGACATGTGCTGATTTCCTCGGATGCTTCCGGCAATGCCGGCTGGAACACGGTGGGCAGCAATGGTATTACCGACGGAGACGTTGCCGAGATCGATCTGGACGTGTCGAACAATCCGCAAGCGGATGAGGTTTTGGGATGGAACGGCTCGGCCATGCAATGGCGCCCTTCGGGCATGACCAACTGGACCAAATTATCCGAACCCAGGTGTATACTGATCAGATTTCAGACAAGTGGTGATTATGGCGTGGCCAGCGTTTATTATAAGGATGGCCCCTATGATGGTATCAGCAATGACGGCACGCCTGACGGCAGCTGGACACCGGCGCCGCTGGCCTGGTACAATGAAGTCGAACTGACTGAATC
Source organism: uncultured Cytophagia bacterium (assembly GCA_964608385.1). Lineage (GTDB taxonomy): Bacteria > Zhuqueibacterota > Zhuqueibacteria > Residuimicrobiales > Oceaniaggregativiventaceae > Oceaniaggregativivens_A. The sequence goes on along the minus strand of CAZSOP010000092.1, from coordinate 6,212 downwards.
CGGACCGGGCATTACTTTTGAGCTCAAAGGGATCAAAGCGTCAAAGGCGTTGCTCGGTGCAGGGAGTGAGGTTTATTCAGGGGTGGTTATCCGGTCGAATATGAAGGATTTGGATGAATCCATAGATGATCAGGGTATTATTGATTTTGCCGCTGATTTTTCCACCGTATATTATACGGAATTGTCCTGTTTCCCGCGCAAAGAGGCGGATGGAGCGTATGGAACCGCTTCGGGATTGTGCTCGCTAACCGCAGACGGCGAACTTTATATCTTTTCTCAGTATCAGGGAGCCGGCACCAATCGAAATGTCGAGTTTGTTTATTTGATGATTACCGGTTATTTGAAATGAGACTGGTATCGGGAAAGAATTGATATTTTCGCTTGTCATCATTCAGTAACAGCAAATATTTTTATTCATGGCTTTTATTTGTGCCCATTTTTTTGTAAACTAAAAAAGCGATTGATGTATATCAACCGAGGAGATGGTATGGCTGCAAACCGTTTTAGCCGGCGGTCATTTTTGAAAACGTCCGCCGTTGCCCTTCCCGCCTTTCAATTCATCAATCGTTCCGCCTTGGCTCAACCGTTATCAAGCAAACCAAACATCGTGCTGATTTTTCTCGATGATCTCGATTTTGACGAGATCAATGTGTATGACCCGACACAGTACCCCTGCCGCACCGGTGCGCATCAATTGGAGTTTACGCAGTGGCGTGAACCGTGGCGATACTATTCCGACCCGCGCATGCTGACGCCGCATATCGATTCTTTGGCGCGTGACGGAGCGCTGTTCAGCCGCTTTTACGTCACCACCGCCATCTGCACCCCCAGCCGCTATTCGCTGCTCACCGGACGCCACGCCGGCAAGAGTCCTGGTTTCTTGCAAAATCATCCGCCGGGTACTCTGGCAAATATTCGCTGGGATACGCCTCTGCAGCCTGATGAACCCAACCTGGTACCCCAGCTCAAGAAAGCGGGATATCGTACCGGTATGGTGGGCAAGTGGCATCTGGGTGACCCGGTCGGTCGCTTGCAGGGCATCCCTGAAGAGGCTGATGCACGCCGTCCGGATGTGGCGCGGAAGATCAGAGAGCATTATGAGCGGGGTGAAGAATATCTCAGGAACGAAATCGGTTTTGATTTTGCCGAGCGCATCTATCTGCGCAACAAGGAGGCGCTTGGTGTTGCTAAAGCTCTGCAGCATCACAATCTCGAATGGATCATCGAGGGCGCGTTGAACTTTATCGATCAAAACCGGGAGCAGCCCTTTTTCCTCTACACCGCTTTGACGGTGCCGCACAGTCAGTACGATGCCATCTATGGCGAATTCAGCAATGCCGATCCGCTGGCAACGCCGGCCGGATTCCTCGATTCGCGTCCGGAGGTGCAGCCAATGCGGTCGACGATTTATGAGCGTTTGCAGGAAAAGGGCATCGATCAGCGCAACGCCATGGCCACCTGGATCGATGATGGTGTCGGTGCCATTTTAAAAAAGCTCGATGAGCATAATTTAACCGAAAACACACTCGTCCTTTTTATCAGCGATCATCAGAGCCGTGGCAAGTACAGCTGTTATGAGGGCGCACGCGTCCCCTGTCTGATGCGCTGGCCGGCAACGATCAAACCCGGCCGGCGAATCGATTCGCTTTGCGCCAATATCGATATTTTGCCGCTGCTGTTGGACGTGGCTGGAGCCGCAGTTCCCGGCGATTGGGTCGACGGCCGCAGTTTCCTCTCCATACTCGCCCGTGAAGGGCGGCCTCTGACCTGGAGAGAATCGCTGTTGCTGGAATGCGTCTACAGTCGTGCCGTGGTGACGGATCGCTATAAATACATCGCCAACCGTCCGCCGCAGGAGGTGGTCGATGCCATGGAACAGGAACGGCGGCAATACACCCAAAGCGGTCGTTTACGCACTATCGGCTGGGACGGGCGCGCCAATCCGCATGACTGGGGTGAAGTGGGCATCCGCTACGTCGCGGACGTCGATTTTCCCAATTACTTTGATTTCGATCAGATGTATGATCTGCAGGTCGATGCGTTCGAACAGGTCAATCTGGCCTGTTATCCGCAGTATCAGCAAACGCTGGCGACTTTACAATCCCTGCTTTCCGGACATTTGCGGGTGTTGCCGCACCGGTTCGGAGAGTTTACCTGATTGAACATTATTTACGGAGGTTTACCATGTCTATTGCAAGAGTGACTGAAATTACATCCTCATCAACGAAAAGCTTTGATGACGCCGTCGAGGTCGGCATCGAACGCGCCAACAAGACGCTTGAGAACGTTAAAGGCGCCTGGATCAAGGAACAAAAGGTTTTGGTGGAGAACGGCAAGGTGACCGAATACCGCGTCACCATGAAAGTGACCTTTGTGCTGAAATAGGTATTGAATAACTTTTTGAGGTCCAATTTTTCCATCTCTTAACAGGCCTGAATGCTTTAAATTAATATATTTATCGGTTGTGTTTTTGAAGAGGGATGTCTATATTTGCACAATAGTAAAATGTTCGGGGTGGGACTCGAATGGACATTTTTTCAAAAACCTCTTTCCAGCGCTATAAATATATGTAGGTCCTGGGCCACGGGGGCATGGCCGGGGTCTATAAGGCCTATGATCAGCAGCTGCAGCGGCCTGTGGCGATCAAGGTGCTCTCCTCTGATCTTTATCATGACGAAAAAAGCATGCAGCGCTTTTTGCTGGAAGCGCGGGCGGTCTCGGCGCTGGTGCATTCCCATATCTGTCTGATCTACGACGCCGGCAGCATCGATTCGATTCCCTATATCATCATGGAATATATTGACGGCAAAACACTGCGCCGGGCGATGCAGGAAAAGCGTCGTTTTTCTATTTCAGAGATGACCCGGATTTCCCAGTCCTTGTGCAGTGCTTTGCAGGCTAAACACGGTATCGGCGTCATTCACCGCGACATCAAGCCGGAAAGCATTCTTATTTATTGTTACTTTACAAATATATAGGGAAAAAGGGCAGATATGGGCGATTTTCGGGTCAAGTATCGAATAAAGCATATTTACTATAACTATAGAATTTGTTCCGACCTCATTATTGCCATTATGATCACTATTGTTGCCGGATAGATTAAAATCCCCCTTGAATTTCCTGCCGATTATGCTTACGTTTGTTGAGAACGAGGTCGAACGGGAGGAACATTATGGTCATCTGTTATGCCTGTGGTGCTGAAAACGATATCGGCAAACCGACGCGGCGCGATGTGTGTCAAAAATGCGGTCAACATCTCAAGGTGTGTCTCAACTGCCGCTTTTACGAGGAAAAGTCGCATCATCAGTGTCTGGAACCGCAGGCGGAATGGGTAAAAGAGAAAGATGCCCCCAATTTCTGCGATTATTTTCAGGCCGGTTCCAGGCGGTCGGAGGGCAGCAAAGCGGTCGACAAGGCGGCTGAGGCGCGGAAAAAACTGGACGAGCTGTTTGGTAAGAAAAGTTAAGGATTAGAACAATTCGCGGATATCCTGGCCAAAATCGGAGCTTTTATAGCCGAAAATCAGGCGGATATCGCAATAATTGCGCAAGCTGCGAAACTCTGGTTGCTCCAGTACCGCCTGGCAGCGACGAAAGCTTTCATGGTTGTGGAGGTTATAAAAGGCAAACAATTGCCAGGCCGGCTCTGAATTGTTGTCCAGCTCCCGCTGCGCCGGTGAAAAGCCACTTTCAAAGGTGGCGAATCGCGAAAAGCGGTTGTGCATCACGTTCCACTGATACATCAGTTTATTCACCAGCTGATCCCCTTCATTTTCATCCAGCTCTAAAAAATGCCGGGTTCCGGCGGTGCTTTTTCGCACCGCGACCAGCATACGATAGGCGCCTCCGGGTCTGGCGGTTGTTTTAAAGAAATAGGTAAGACCGAAATAGAGCGCCGCCATCAGCAATATCGCCATGAAAATCGCTATAATTATTTCCATTACGCGCTCTCCGTTTCCCTCATATTTTCAATCTGATATAAATTTTAGCAAAAATATTAAAAATGTCATATCACTATGACAGTGTAAAATATTTACGCAAAAGGGTATGATCATGAGTAAATATAATAATATTAGTTGCTAATACAAAACCTTTTTGGTGTAAATTCATTTGGTATAAAAATTGCGATATTTTACAAGATTTTCTGTGATTTTGATTTATCAAAATCAGCGATTTTTATTTTGACCATTAATCCTTGATTTCCAACCTTTTATTGACTATATTATATAAATGTGATGAATCAGAGGGGCAGGATATTGGAGGGAATGATGGGTGCTACCAATTTTAATGAAAAATTAAAAAATGTCGATGGAAACAACAGCGCCAGCATTGATCAGATCCGCGAAATCTTAGTCGGACAGGAAATCGATCTGATTACGGATCGGATCAACGAATTGAAAGCATCTCTGGACAAAATGAACGTCAAACTGGCAGATCTGGCCGATCGCTTTGAGATAGATGAAAAAGAGAAAAAAGGCGGCCTTCAGTCTTTGCGCAACGAAGACAAGCGTATGCAAAACGCCATAGATGACATTAATCAAAAAATCGAGGAATTATTAGCTAACAAAGTAGACAGGCAGCAAATGAGTCAGGCTCTCAAAGTGTTAGCGGATGATTTGGATAACAGTTAATTGAGAGTGTGAACCTTGCCGAAAAATGATCAGGAAGCTGTTGACCGATTGCGCACCCTGATTCTCGGTGACAGGATCGACCGAATCGAGAATTTCGAACGGGAAATACAGGAATTGCGCAGCAGGCTGACCAATGAAGAAGAGCTCATCTCTTCTCTGGATCCGGTGATCGCCGATCTTTTGGAACGCAAAATCAATTTATCCAAAGATGATATGGCTGAGGCGTTGTCACCGATTATGAGCGAAGCCATCAAGCGGCAGATTACGGAAACCAAAGAGGATGTGGTCGATGCCCTTTATCCGATAATCGGTCAAACCATCAGAAAATCGGTATCCCAGGCCATGAAGGATATGGTTTATGGGGTTAATTCGCGTATTGAAAAAGCGATCGTCAGGAAATTCTTACCGCGTAAATTGCGGGCCCGGCTTTTGGGGGTACCGGAATCGGAACTTTTGGTTTCAGAATCGCTGCCGTTCGATATCGAACAAATCTTTCTCATACACAAGGAAACCGGCATTCTCATTTCGCATGTTACTGCCGAGAGTGCGGAATCAACCGTCGATCAGGAACTGGTTAGCGGTATGCTGACAGCGATTCGGGATTTTGTCTCTGAAGCCTTTCAGCAGGATCAGAAACAGGATTTGTCGGAAATCGAATATGGCGATTCCAAGATTCTGCTGGAAATCGGTCGCTATTCATACATTGCTATGGTGGTCACCGGGGTGGAGCCGGTGAGATTCCGGCAAAAACTTGAAAATCTTGATCGCCGGATTCATCACATCTATTATAAAGAGTTGCGGCAGTTTGATGGTGATCTGACACCGTTGCAGGAAATCGATCGCGAGCTGTTGAGGTTTATTAAGCAACATCCCGATGCGGATACAACAGAACCGCAACGAAAAAAGCCAAAACCCTATCACAAGTATGGTCTGGTTATCGTTTTACTGGTTATAGTGATCTTTTTGGCATTCAAGGTTCCGCCGTATCTACAAAAACTGGAATTGCTTTATCAGGTCAAATCATCTTTTGCTTTGTTACCGGATGCCGATATCGACTTTTACGTCGACAATGACACGCTGCTGGCAGAGGGGACGGTAAACTCATTCTGGATGCGGGATCAGATCGATAGTATCGCCACAAGTATCAGCGGTGTTACCGCCTTTAGGAATCTTGTTCAGGTTTCTATAAAGCCGCCGCAAAAAAGTGCGATTTTTGCACAGATCAAAAGAAATACTGCGGTCTTTGATTCGCTGCAATTCTATCATCCAACGTTTATCGTTGACCGCGATCACGTGAGTATTCAGGGCTATGTACCGGATGCCCGAATCAAACGCGAAGTAGGGTATCTGGTCAGTCTGGTTGATGGTGTTCGGCTGGTGAGCAATGATGCCTTTATAATAAATGAGAACGATCTGAGTCAGGCAAATCATTATTTAAACCGGCTGACCATATTTTTTGATCCTGATTCGGTTCATTTTATCCCGGATCAAAATCACAAAATAGATCAGGTGGTTGATTTTTACTCAAATTTGCCATGAGGGACAGCGAGTGGGAGTGTACGTGAGAGGGGGTCGGGAGGTG
>CAZSOP010000091.1:0-11416 GCA_964608385.1 uncultured Cytophagia bacterium | reverse complement strand
GGTTGCCGCTGCGGCATTTGATGCCTCGCTGTTGTTGTTTCTGATCAATATTTTGATTCCGGCTCTGCTCGGACTGGTATTGCTTTTAAAAAGCCGTCTCAATGGTACTAAATCATAAAATTGATTATGATTATTTTTTATTTTACATTGATTCTGTCTTATATCCTTTTTATTCTTTTATTGCATAGAGGTCTAAAAAGACTGGGACCCGGCCATTCAAGGGCAAAACCGCCAGTGGCTGTAATCGTACCGGCCCGAAATGAAGAGGATCATATAGAGGCCTGCCTGCAACACCTGGCCGATCAAAAATATCCCCATAACCGTTATCAAATCATAGTCGTCGATGATGACTCAAGCGATAAGACAAAGCCATTGACAATTCAACTCGCTCAACGCACTGATCGTATCCGTTATCTCGAATCCATGCCGTTGCAAGGCGATATCACCCCCAAAAAAGCAGCCCTTTTAACCGGTATCAGAGCGAGTTCTGCAGAAATTATCGTAACCACCGATGCAGACTGCACAATGTCCGACCGATGGCTCTCCACCATGATATCCGGATTTAATCCGGATGTTGCCGCCGTGCTTTCCTGGTTACTGATTAAGACCGATCATCGTTTACTCGCTCAACTAGAATTCTTTGATTCCTTTGCGTTTGTTGCTGTAGGCGCTGCATTTATCGGCCTGAACAGGCCCGTTCTGGCCAATGGGGCAAACTTTGCCTACCGGAAAAATAGTTTTCAGGCCATCAATGGATTTAATAAAATCGGAACCTGGGGTTCCGGTGACGATGATCTTTTATTGCAAAAAATCGCCGGCAAAACGGAAAATCAAATTCGTTTTATCACAGACTCCAATGCCATCGTTTATACCCAACCCTGTTCGTCCTGGCGGTGTTTTTTTCGACAAAGGATACGCTGGGCATCAAAAAGCCGGGCATACCGGAAGGACATAAAATATATCGGTACGTTCTGTTTTATCGTCTATTTCACCTTACTTTTGGGAATTCCATTACACCTTCTGTTCGGGCTGCAGTTGTGGCCTTATCTGCTGCTTGCCGGCACTAAACTGATAACCGATTACTACCTTATATTCCATGCATTGAAAAAGATAGAAAAGCCTGTTCGCCTATCCGTTTTCGTGTTGGCAGAATGTTTACAGATTCTCTATTTACCTCCTGTCGCCATAGGCGGCATGATCGGCCGTTATAAATGGAAAGAGCGATCCTATAACAAAGGAAAGCTATCGAATTGACCGGATCACCGAAAAAAGACCTTTGAATTTTGAGCCTCAATTGATATATTTTCAAAAATTTCAATGCATATATTTGATCCGTTTATGTTGAATCGTCTTCTGTATATTTTTTTACTCGCCATTCTTTTTCGCGTTGCAACGCTTGAAAGTCAATCTGTCAATGTTCCGTTAAATTATTGGGGTTATGATTTTTTGTACCGGTGTGAAGCCATGAATCTCATTTCCCCTCATGACCTGCGCACCCGGCCCTTAACCCGAAACAACTTTTCAGCCATTATCCACTCCATAGAAAAAGCCCTAAACAACAGACCGAATCAGTTCTCCCGCACGGACCGGCGACAATTCGACCAGCTGAAATCCGATTTTTCAGACGAGCTCTTTTTATCCCCTTCGGAACCCCATCTTCTCGAGTATCGTGAAAAACAAAGCCGCTTTTACCTCGATGCCCTCGCCTCTCAGTCTGTAATCGTCAACAGGAACGATCAATACAATGAAGAATCCCTCCTTTCGGAAACCATGCTGGGCGGAATTTTACGCGGTCATCTGGGACAAAAACTTGGTTTTTACAGCCAGGCCCGCAATACCATCATTAAAGGCAAAGAGGATGTTCAGGAAGAGGATGAAGTGTTCAACCCCTCTCAGGGGCCTCCAACGGTTGTATCCGGTTCCAACCTGATTCGCGATCAAGCTATTGCCTATCTCGTTTACGAAAAATCGTGGCTGAGGCTGCAAATCGGACGGGATCGTCAAAGCTGGGGACCGGGTTACCGGGGACACCTGGCACTCTCCGGCAATATGAAACCCGTCGATATGCTTCGTCTCAGCACCCGTATGAGCAACTTTACCTTTTCCAGCTTTCATGCGTTTTTAAGAGATGATCTGGGCGCAAAATTCCTCGCTGCACATCGTCTCGATATAAAAATACGACCCGGATTTTATCTCGGCGCGACTGAAACCCTGATTTATGGTGGACGGGATATCGAGCTGGGGTATCTGAATCCCATCATGCCATACCACGTCGCTGAGCATCATCTGGGAGATCGTGACAACAATGCGATGAGTATCGACGCCACCCTGACATCGCTTCCGGCCATGACGCTTTATGCGGAATTTTTTATAGATGATATGACAACGACTCAAAACCTTACCCGCTTTTATGGCAATAAATTCGCCTTTACCCTTGGAGGGCTATATGCGAATCCATTATCCATTCAAAATACCGATCTGCGCATTGAATATACCCGCATCGAACCCTATGTCTATACCCATTGGGACTCTCTCAATATCTACCGGCATGCCGGAGAACCAATCGGCCACTGGGCAAAACCAAATTCTGAGGTTATTTACGCCCGTGTCAGCCATCGCTTCAATCGCGATGTGCAAATTCAGGGCTCCGTGGAACAAGTCCGGCATGGCAAAGGCGATTTTAACACGATTTCCAGACCCGATGAGGGCGTATCCAAGTCATTTTTGCAAGGCATCATTGAAAGGAGGCGGCTCTTTACCATAAAACTTGTAGATCAAATCCGGCGCGATTTTTTCGCCTCTATCTCATATTCGTACTCTGATACGGATAATGCAAACAATATACCGGGTGAACAAGTTGTTGATCATATCGCTCGTTTTGAATTGTCGATAAATTATTAAGTTCATAATATGCTTTTTTTACTGTTATCCCTGTTATATGCGGCAGGATTAATCTTTATCCTCGCCGGACTCGCGAAACTAAACTGTCCGTATAATACCCGTCAACCCCGCGTTTCCATTATTGTTGCAGCACGCAATGAAGCCGGATATATCAGGGAATTGTTGACGGCATTGCTCGGACAGGATTATCCGCGGCATCTTTATGATGTAATCATCGTCGATGATCAATCCACAGATGGTACCGAAACCGTTTTAAATATTGCTGAGAAAAAAAATCCTCAACGATTAGCCGTCTACCGTACATCGAATCGCAATGTCATTTCACCGAAAAAACAAGCGATTGCTCTCGGCATTGAGAAAGCCAAAGGCGAAATTATTCTTCTGACCGATGCCGACTGCATACCGCCCTCTGGCTGGATAACTCAAATGATGCGGTGGTTTTCACCACAAACGGGGATGGTGATCGGATTTTCACCCTATGAAAATCCTCAACTGCGCAAAGTTTCGCACTATCTGCAAGCCCTCGATTCATTGGCACTGGCTGCGCTTTCTGCTGCCACGAGCGGCTGGAAAATGCCGGCAACTTGCAGCGGACGTAACCTGGCCTATCGGAAAAAAGTGTTCACTCAACTGAATGGATTCAAATCAATAGAGATGTTTGTTTCGGGAGATGATGATCTCTTTCTGCAACAAGTAAAAAGCGAAACCAAATGGGACATTCAATATGCCTATGATTCTCGTGCTGCGGTACCGACCTGTTTTGTTGAGAGTTTTAAACGGTTTTACCATCAACGCCTGCGTCATGCATCTAAAGGATTTTATTATTCTATCACCAAAACAGCTCTACTTGTTCTTTTGTATCTCTACAATGTTTTGCTTTTGTTTACCCTGCCCTGGATGCTCTTAACGGGACATGTATTACTGCCCGCGCTGGCACTGGCCGTCAAGGCAATCGCAGAATTTATGCTTTTATTTGCCTTTGCTGTTCATATGAAGCGATTGCATTTTTTAAAATATTTCCCGGTCGCATTTCTATTGCATATTCCGTATGTTGTTATCTTTGCAGCACTGGGACAATTTAAAGAATTTAAATGGAAAATCAACTAGGAGCTGGGTCTCCGGTGGAAATTATCGCTCAAATCATTCTGGCCTCTACAGTTTTATATTCCCTTATTGCCCTTTTTTTCTTCATCGGGTTGTTTTACCCCAAAAAAGGAAACAACAAAAATCCCTACAGCGTGACCGTGGTTGTGGCAGCCAGAAACGAAGAAAAGGTCATTGCAACCCTCCTCAACGACCTCATAAATCAAACCTATGATAGAAACCGCTATCAAATTCTGGTTGCAAACGACGGCTCCACGGATTCAACGACTGATATTATGGCTCAATTTGAAAAAAAACACTCCATTATCAAACAAATCAATATAAAAGAAACACCGCCGAACTTTAGTCCCAAAAAATATGCGTTGCAACAAGCGGTAAAACACGCAAATGGAGAAATCATCCTTTCCACGGATGCAGATTGCCGGGTTAAACCCGAATGGATTGAAACAATGGTGAGCTATTTTAGCGATAAGATCGGTTTTGTCATTGGCTTTTCACAATTCGGACAAAACGTATCAGAGCAAACAAGGTGGGAAAACCTGCAGGCTTTTGATTTTTTACAGCTTATGGGAGCAAATGCCGGAGCAGGCAATTTAGGCATACCGTTGGCAGCGTCAGGACAAAATTTGGCCTATCGTCGCAAAGCCTATAAAGAGGTCAAGGGGTATACAAAAATTTCACATCGCGTTTCCGGTGACGATGTTTTGCTCTTGCAGCTCATTCAAAAATCCACAAAGTGGAAAGCTGTATTCGCAGCTGACAGAAGATCTTACAGCATCTCTCAACCCCAGCCGAATCTAAGAGATTTCATCAACCAGAGAAAACGATGGGCATCCAATGGTTCTTATCAGATCAAACTCAATTTTCCCTTTTTCTTATATCTTTTCGTCGTTTTTATGAACAATGCATCCCTTCTCATTGGTGTCCCCTTTGCTTTGGTTACCGGTATGCACCAGTCGCTGATCATCTCTTGTTTTCTTGCAAAAGCCCTGATCGAGGGACTTGTTGCTTTGAAAAGCGCCTCATATTTCCAGCGGTTCGATTTACTCAAATATTTTCCGGTATGGTTTTTCATTCAAATACCCTATGTTGTTATAGCGGGACTGTTCGGCACATTCGGGCGTTTTTCCTGGAAAGGACGACAACACACAGCCACAACCAAACATAAAACCTGTTAAAGGAACTCATTTTTGAGCACTGATAATTTGATATATCGGTCAGGAAAAGGCTTGGCGCATTTTTTCCAAAACAAACCTCTCAACTCCAGCACGGAAATCCGGCTGACAAGGCTGTGTACGCAACGCTGTAAACAATGTAGTGTTTATGAACGACAAACCCTTCCTGCAAGCATGGATTTGCAACGATTTCGTATTATCGCTGAAAATTTAAAAGCATACGGTGCACATATCGGTTTCATCTCCGGAGGAGAAGCCACTCTGGTGCCGGATTTGGTACCGATTCTGGTTCTCTCAAAAGACCTCTTTCCGGTTGCCACCACCCTGGTCACCGGCCTTTATAACGATACAAATAAAATCAGAAAAATCGCCAACGTTTGTCTGAGGAACAATATTAACATCCAAACCAGTCTCGACGCAATCGGGCCATTGGGTGACTATTTGAGAGGTGCTAAAAATTTTTCCGGTACGGTGCTCGAACACATGGATATGATAAGTGCTATGCGCCAGAACAGCAGATCACTGCTTTATGCCAATGTGGTTATCAATAATTTAAACCTGGATCAGGTTCCGGAACTCGTCGCCAACATCAAAACGAGAGGGTGGAAAGCCACCATCGGAATGTATCATCATCTTACCGGAACAACACGGGAAGAGGACGACCTGAAACTCGTACCAGGGAAAAGACTGGATACTCTCCTTGATTATTTGGATGGCAATCCGGATATTCTAAATCTCAATGCATATATTCGCGGTATCAAACCCTATATCGAAGAGCAAAAAAGCACGGAATGTCCGTTTGTAGCGGCGAAATTTTCCATGACGCGATCAACCATCATGGAAAATGGTGATATTCATCTCTGTTGGGGAGGTCCCATCGGCAACCTGTTTGAACAAGACCTGGAAGATGTCTTTTCAAGCAAGCCTTATCAGCAAAGATTAAAACAATACGCCCAATGTCATGGCTGCTGGACGACCTGCTATACCCAAAGATACTTGCTGCTTCACCCCAGGACCCTGAATGAACTGATAAATAATATTGCAAAAACGATCAAACTTAAGCAAAACACCTAACGGCTTTTGGCTGATATCATAAAAACAATTCTATTTATACGAATCATGCAAACGCGAATAATCTTTTTGTTCCTGTCATTATTTATTCTTACTGTAATCGCAGCCGTTCATGGTCAGCTCTGCTGCGAAAAAACGAGCCAATTTACCCGGGAAAAGCTGCATTATACCTTAAAGTATGGACTAGTGGGCTCGGCAAGTGCCTGTTTGACTGCTGAACAGACAACGGGCAACGATTCCCTGCTTGTAATCTCCTGTCAGATGAAAACCAGTCCGTTAACCAGCTTGCTCTTTCATATTGATAATTTGTATCAATCATGGCTGAGCATCGAAACCGGTATGCCTTTAAAGACCAAAAAGATGATTGACCAGACAAACATAAGGCAACAGTTTACGACGTTTTACCATTATGATTCCCTACACGCCCGCACATCCGATGACAAATCATGGCCGATTTTGTCCGGTTGTCTCGACTTGTTTGGCTTTATTTATCATCTACGATGCATGAATCTCAATAAACGTTCGGACGATAAAGTACTGATTGATCTGGAGAGTCATTTATGGAGCGTAGAGGTTGAATCGGCTTCGGCTATCGATCGATTCAAAAAATTTAAAAGCATAAAAATGGATCGCATTGTGGCCACACTGGAGCCGGCCGGTCAAATAGTACCACGTGCATGGAAAACAGACCTGGTTTTCAACCGACTCTCAAAAAAAGGAGCAAAACTGGTTGTTTATCTGGGTCCGCCCCCCCGGCGTATTCCTTATATCATGGAGTTTGGATGCGAGGATGAAATCATCCGCATGCAATTAAACAGGGAAAAATCGAAATATCGTTTTATTGATTAAACCTCTGGTGCACAATTCAAAGATCGGGGGAAATATGAGCGACATAAAAAAATCTGGATAGACACATATAAGATTCACTCTTTCCATATAGACATGAACCATCGCGCTACCATTTCTGCTTTGTGCCAATACATGCAGGAATCCACCTGGAATCATGCAGAAAATCTGAAACTTGGATATTCACATATGAGTACAAAAGATACGGCGTGGGTGCTTTGCAAACAACTTGCCAGAATACAGCGGTTCCCCCGCTGGGGCAACAAAATATATCTTTTCCGCGACGAAAAAGCAGGCTGTTTTGTACACCAGCTTAAACATCAAGATGAAATTTGCAGGTCAAAAACGATGTGGAAAAAATGAAAATACTCCCCTATAGCACAAAACCGGTTACGCTTTATAAATGGCATCCCACTTATCTGCAAGTCGCCGATAAGTTGAAAAGCTATTTACATAAAAAGATCCCGGACATAAACATATATCACTTTGGCTCCACATCGATCCCCGGATGTGATGGCAAGGGCATCATTGATTTTGTAATAATCTACAAACAAAACGATCTGGAAAGAATTAAAAATCGCGTTGACCACCTGGGATTTCAAAAACAAATTTCCAGAAATCCCTTTCCTGAAAGCCGGCCCATGCGAACCGGTGGAATCAGGTATAATGGAAAAATCTACCGAATTCATCTCCATATTATTTTTGAGGGATCGGACGAAATTCAAAGAATTCTATCTTTTCGCAATCTTTTGCTCGAAAATGCAGGTTTGAAACAAGAGTATATCAATTTAAAATATAAAATCGTTAACAAAGGCATACTCGATCCAACCGATTATTGTCAGGCTAAGAAATCTTTTATCAATTCTTTGCAGAAATACCGGTCACAAAATCGAGCGGAGGGCAAATAAATGAAGGTGTATATAAGTGCCGACATAGAGGGTATTACCGGCGTAACGGATTGGAATGAAACGGAATCGGACAAAACAGAGTATGGTGAGTTTCGCCAACAGATGACAAAAGAGGTGACGGCGGCCTGTCATGGCGCCTTGAATGCCGGAGCATCGGAAATTTGGATAAATGATGCCCATGGTAGCGGCCGAAACATTATCGCCGAAAAATTGCCGCGTCAAACTGTACTCATCAGGGGCTGGAGCGAGCACCCTTATTCGATGATGCAAGAGATCGATCATTCATTCGATGCTGTATTTATGATCGGTTACCACTCCAGAGCAGGAGAAAAAACCGGTTCTTTGGCACACACCTATAGCATGAAATTCGTTTATATGACGATCAACGGCGAACCGGCGTCGGAGTTTATGATCAACAGTTATATCGCAGCTTGTCATAACGTGCCGGTCGTATTTTTGTCCGGAGATGAAGCGATATGCCGGGAAGCCGGCGCTTTTAATGCCGGCCTAAAAAATGTATCCGTAAAAAGGTGTGTCGGCAATTCTACAATAAATATTCATCCATCACGTGCAGGCGAAGAAATCGAAAAAAACGCGGAAATTGCCTTAAAGGGAAATTTATCAAAAGCTTTGATCTCCCTGCCTCAATCCTTTACCGTAAAAATCGGCATGAAAAAATCCGCTGATGCCTATAAATCTTCATTTTATCCGAATGTAAAAAGCATCGATGCCTATACCATTGAATACCATACCAGCGATTTTTTCGAGGTTATGCGGATGCTGACATTTTTGGTTTAAAATATAAACCAGGAATTAACCATCCAAAACCTGCCGCACTTTACGCGTTATCTTGTCATAAGTAAATGGCTTGGGCAGGAAGACCTTTTCTGCATCGCCTGATTCCCGGTTGATTATATTGCTGGCAAAACCGGAAATATACAGTATGCGCATTTCAGGTTTTATGGCTTTGAGGCGCTTTGCCAGATCAGTGCCGCCCATCTTGGGCATAATCACATCCGTGATCAACAGATGAATCGGGCCGTCGTGTTGTTCGCAAAGCAACAATGCCTCTCCGCCCTGAGCAGCATCCAATACCGTATATCCCTGTAAGCGTAACATTCTCGCAGCAAGCTCGCGTACTTGGGCTTCATCTTCAACCAGCAAAATGGTTTCATCCCCACGGGGAAGGGTTTCAGCCTCTTTTTCAACGCTTTCATCTTCCACCGGCTGATCAACTGCCGGAAAAATTATCTGAAATTCAGTACCCTTTTCTATATCACTCTTACAGGTGATATAACCGCCACTCTGCCGGACAATCCCAAAGACAGAAGAAAGCCCCATTCCCATCCCACTATTTTTTGTCGTGAAAAAAGGCTCGAAAATTTTGGATTTTATCTCCTCACTCATTCCGATGCCATTATCCCGTACAGAAATCCTGACGTACGTTCCGGGTTTGATATCAGGATGAGTCTGATAAAATTTTCCATCGAGATTATGCTTTTCAGTGGCAATAAACAACTTTCCGCCGCCCGGCATCGCATCCCGGGCATTAACTGCCAAATTAATGATAATCTGCTCTATCTGACCCGGATCCGCTTTGATGTGGCCGCTGTTTTTATCCAGACTGGTTTCCAGCTGAATATCATCGCCAAGCAAACGCGTTAACATCTTTATCATATCACCCAAAACCGCGTTCAAGTCGATCACCTTGGCTTCCAGAGGTTGACGGCGTCCGAAGGCGAGTAGCTGACGGGTCAGATTGGACCCCCGCTCAATCGCTTTATGGATTTGCTCCAGATTGGTTCGTATAGGGTCATTTTTATCAATCTGCTTGATAGCGAACTCGGTATAGCCTGCAATGATGGTCAATAAATTATTAAAATCATGGGCAACACCACCAGCCAACCGTCCGATGGCTTCCATCTTTTGTGCCTGGTATAATTGTTTTTCACGATGAATGTCATCGGTAACATCTCGTTTGACGGCGACAAAACTGTTGATCTTGCCATTTTTATCTTTAATCGGAGATATGGTCGCCTCTTCCTTATACAAGTCACCATTTTTACGCCGGTTGATAAAATGGCCCCGCCAACTCTTGCCATTCATGATGGTCCCCCAAAACCGATCGTAAAAAGCCTTGTCCTGCTTGTCGCTTTTTAAGATCGAGGGCCTTTTTCCAATAACCGATTCTTTATCATAACCGCTGATTCTCTCGAATGCAGGATTGACATAAAGAATATTTCCACCACAATCCGTTATCATAATGCTCTCCCCGGCTTGTTCGATAGCGGTGGCCAATCGTGAATATTCAGCTTCAGCACGTTTACGGCCTCTGATATCACGGGAAAAAATGAGAATATAATCTCTGCCGGTATGTTTGAAATAATTGCATGTCAATTCAACGGTAATAAGGTGACCGGCTTTATGCTTAAAAATCGTTTCTTCGAAAACTGGTTTTTGCTGTTGCATATCCTGAATCTTCTGCGGCCAGTTTTCGGCGCTGGTGGAAGGATCTATATCAAATAGGGTCATAGAGGTTAATTCGGACAACGTATAGCCGGTTAAGCGGAGTCCGGCTTCATTCACATACATAAAGCGTCCGTTCAATCCCACCCAATAGATCGAGATCGAGGCGTGATCTACTGTATATTTTGTTAAAATAAGCGCGCGTTCCATTTGCTTCTGCTTGTGTTTTTCCCGGACTCTGCGCAATGCATCCTTTACAGCGGTATCCAGTCGATTCAATGCAGCGGTTGATATATAATCATGGGCACCGGCCTGTAAACAGGAAACCGCCTGTTGATCATTACCATTTTCAGCAACGACAATAAGGGCAACCTGCACATTCTGCTTTTTGAGGATGTCCAGCACATCTTCGAAAGGTAGAGGAGCAAAACCAGCCCGGCTGATAAGTAAATCCGGCTTTTGTGCGATAGCCGTTTTCAGATGTTGTGCATCCCGTATCAATTGATGTGCCTTCAAAAGACCGGCTTTTTTTAATATGGTCACCATGGGTTGAATGGACGCCTGGTCTTGATCAATAAATATAATGTTTAAATTTTCCTCCATAGACACCTCAAGAATACAACGTTTGCCCAATAAAAAAGCCGGTCAGAACAACCGGCTGTCGATTTTGATTCATCTGGCCTCTATTGAATCAGGGTCGTGTTTTTTCCCTCCCCGGTATTTTTTTCTTCCGGCTCAAAAAGTACAAAAATAAAAAGAATAATCATTCCAATGGTTACAGCGATATCCGCCACATTAAAGATCGGCCACCGGCTTGATGAATATCCGGGAAAATCGACGAATAGTAAATGGAAGGATGGAATCTCTATATCAAAGAATTCAAAATCGAGAAAATCAACAACTTTTTCTCTGATGACCCGATCTGTAAGGTTGCCGATTGCCCCC
>CAZSOP010000090.1:0-11451 GCA_964608385.1 uncultured Cytophagia bacterium | reverse complement strand
TAGCGCTCCCCCAATCCACGGATATAGACATATTTGCCATCGACCACGGAAGCACCGGTAACCTGCTTCATGGCTTCAGCGGCGTCTCCGCTGCCGGAACGGGAAATGGCTTCGGAGCTTATTGCATCGCTGATTGAGTTTGATTTTTGACGTTCTTTTAACAAAGCCGCTTCGGTATTCTTCAGCGCCTCGGCCGTAATGACCACTTCCTGACCCTCGAGTACCTCCATGCTCATGGCAAAATCAATTTCCTCGGCAGAGCGGGGAATGACTTTAACATTCTCGATTTTCATCTGGGAATAACCGATATAAGTTGCGACTAAATTATAGGTACCGGCAGGCAGGTTCGGAATACGATAAACCCCTTCAAGGTCTGTTGCTGAGCCCCGGTTGGTGCCCTCAACGACGATGTTTACACCGGGAAGCGGGTCTCCTGTTTCAGCGTCCACCACTTTGCCATTGATAATGCCCTTTTCCTGGGCTGAAACAAGAACTGTTGAAAACAATAAAAGCGTGAAAATAACACTGAAAAAAAGGTTTCTTCCTTTCATGATTGATTACCTCTTCTATTTAGTTTCTACCACCCAATTAATTAAGCCCAATATAGAGTTTCAAGATTAGAAAATCATAAAGCGAATGTTAAAAAATTGTTAAGAGCATTTACGGGCGCCCGTAACCTTTTGTTTTTCTGTTGTTGTTATTTGTGACCTTTTCAGGTGGACAAAAATCTCTTGTTTAAAATAGAAAAAGGCCTTACTTTTGATCACAAATTAAAGTTGAACAATTTTGAACAGAGTGATGGCAAAACATATACTTATTGTCGATGATGAAAAGGATATCATTGATCTGCTTCAGTTTAACCTTAAAGCTGAGGGGTACAAAACAAGCACGGCTTTGGACGGTGAAAAAGCGCTTGAAATCGCCAGCCGTTACAAACCCGATCTGATTATTCTCGATATCATGCTGCCGGGAAAAGACGGATATCAAGTCATTCGTGAACTGCGGCAGGATGCAAAAAGTAAAAATATCCCGGTTATTTTTCTAACCGCCAAGGATAGCGAAATCGACGAGGTCGTCGGTCTTGAGCTGGGTGCGGATGACTATATCATAAAACCGATCAGCATTCGAAAGCTCATCGCCAGGGTCAAGAATGTATTGCGGAAATCCGTTCACTTCCCGGTTATAGAAGAGGAAAAGATCGTTCACGGATCTCTCGTCATTGATCCTCTCAGCTATTCCGTCACCAGGGAAGGGGAACAGATAAATTTCACCAAAAAAGAGTTTGAAATTTTAACCTTTTTAGCGCGCCGGCCCGGCCGGGTGATTACCCGGGAAACGCTGTTGAATCATGTTTGGGGCGATGAGGTTATCGTCATCGACCGGACCATTGATGTCCATATTCGTAAAATTCGGGAAAAATTGGGGCCGCAATATATAAAGTTGATTGAAACGATCAAAGGGGTCGGTTATCGCTTTAAAGCTGAATCTTAAACGATGAAAATATCCATTCGCAATAAATTTATCCTCATTCAACTATCCCTGCTGATCATCGTTACCGTTTTTGCCAATATCATCTCATCCTATAATCTGCAAAGATATTATAAAAGCCGGGTTCTGGATGAATTGACCAAGCATATCCACGCGGTAGAATATATCCTTTCCCAAACCGAAAACAATCGTGTTTCCGATAGTCTTACCTACAATTTTTTAAAGGGATATGCACAAGCTTCCGATTTACGCCTTACCCTGATTGATTCCTCCGGATGGGTCCTTTTCGACTCGGAGGTTCCGCGGGATTCTCTCCGCTTTTTGGAAAATCATTTCTACCGGTCGGAAATCCAGGCCGCATTGGAACAAGAGCTTGGAGCGGATACGCGACTGAGCGCAACCGTAAATATGCCCTTGTTTTATGCTGCCGAAAAAGTCAAAATCGACAATATACGATTTGTGCGATTTGCCATTCCATTGGTGGAAATTGAAAAAGTGTTGGGCAATGTACAATGGAAAATTTTTGCAGGCGGCGGTATCGCCTTGTTGTTGATCGGGTTGATTACCTATCTGGCGGCGACGCGCTTTACGCGTCCGATTCTCCGGCTCTCCAAGTCTGCTGAATCGGTTAAAAAAGGCAATCTCGATGCCTACTTTGAAAAAATATCCCACGATGAAGTGGGCGAATTGGCGGATGTTCTGAATGAGATGCTCAGTAAACTCCGGCACGACCTCATCCAAATGAGAAAACTGGAAAAAATGCGCAGTCAGTTTTTGGGCAATACATCCCATGAATTGCGCACCCCTATTTTTACAGTACAGGGCATTCTCGAGACATTACAGGACAATCCGAATTGCGATTCTAAAACCTTTTCTTCCTTTATCTCCAAAGCGCATAGCCAAACCGTACGCCTCAACAATTTATTGCGGGATTTGATCGATATTTCCCGAATCGAGTCGGGTGAAATGAAATTGAATTCCTATCCCTTTGATGTGGTAAAATGCTTACAGGCGCAAATTGAAGAGCTTCAATCTACCGCAACACAGAACGATGTAACCCTTTTGTTTGAAAAAAACGATGAGGTCGATTCGGTGATTGCTCTGGGAGACCAGGAAAGAGTTGGACAGGTGATTATAAACCTCGTTGAAAATGCAATCAAATACAATAATTCCGGCGGCCTCGTTACGGTCGGTTATCATCTATACGATGAAACCGTTGAAATCTATATCAGCGATACGGGAAGAGGAGTTGCCGAAGAGCATATACCCCGGATTTTTGAACGATTCTATCGCGTCGATAAAGAGCGCTCGCGGGCCGTCGGCGGTACCGGGCTGGGACTGGCGATTGTCAAACATATTGTTGAAGCGCATGGCTCCAGGGTCTATGTCAGAAGTAAAGTCGGAGAAGGATCGACGTTTAGCTTTTCACTTAAACGAAAATTATAATATCCCGGTATAATGGCAAAAAAAAATAATAACAACGTTGTTGCTGTCGCCATGAGTGGAGGTTTGGACAGCTCTGTGGCAGCGCTCTTGTTAAAGGAACAGGGCTGGGACGTTTTTGGTATCACCATGCAACAAACGGATGAGTGCAGTGATAATGCTGAACGCGTGTGCAGAGAACTGGGCATAGAACACCATCGTCTCGATTTAAGGACTGACTTTGCTCAGTGCGTCATCGACAATTTCATTGAAGAATATCTGGCGGGCCGGACGCCGAATCCATGTGTTTTGTGCAATAAAACCATAAAATGGGGTGTCCTTTTTGACTATGCGCTTAACCTGGGAGCCAGTTATTTTGCCACCGGACATTACGCTCGTATCGTCTACAATGGCCGCAACAAACGCTTCCATCTGTTAAAGGGAATCGATCGTCAAAAAGATCAAAGCTATGCCTTGTGGCGTCTGGATCAATCGCGGCTTGCGAAAACGCTCTTTCCCCTGGGTACGCTGGAAAAAGTCAAGGTCCGGGAGCTTGCCGACAAATACAACCTCTTTATCACAAAACCGGACGAGAGTCAGGATATCTGTTTTATAGAAAACGATGATTATAAAGCCTTTATCCGGCAACATCCGAGCGGAAAACAGGACCCTCTCAATCCCGGTGCCATCCTGGATCAGAATGACAACCTTGTCGGGGAGCATAAGGGGCATGCCTTTTATACCATCGGTCAAAGAAAGGGCCTTGGGGTGGCTCTGGGCAAACCACAATATGTTACTGAAATCATTGCGGAGCGGAATGTTATCCGCATCGGAGATAAAAACGATCTGCTTAGCGCCGGCTTGGTCGCTTCGGAGAGCAACTGGATCGCGGTTGAGAATCCTCCGGTGGGCATGCAGATAATGTGTCACATACGCTACAACGATCCAGGATATAAAGCAGTGATATCCAATGCGGATAATGGTAACATTACCATTCATTTCAATGAAAGGCGCCCTGCTGTAACGCCAGGGCAATCTGCTGTCTTTTATCAGGAGGATGCAATTATCGGCGGCGGAATCATTTATAAAGCCATCAAAACATAATGTCAACAGCCGAGACATGCCTCCTGCCAGGGCTTTTATTATTTTAAAGAAATTCCAGAATTAAATTTGTATCTTGGATTTATCTTTTTTAACTTTGCATATGGCATCACCTGATAAGGGGTGAGATATTCGAGTATGGAATATCAATAAAGGCAAAAAAATCAGTGAAAATGAATAGAAAAAAAATTCTTCTTCATGTATGTTGTGCCCCTTGTGCGACAGCATCTATCAAACGCCTTCAGAAAATGGGGTATGATGTTGTTCTCTTTTTCAGCAACTCTAATATTTATCCCCGCGAGGAATACGATAAACGCCTGTCAGAAGCCAAAAAACTGGCTAAAATAGTCAACATTTCTTTGTATAAAGACAGATATAACCATAAGGAATGGTTGCAGACCATCCGCGGACTGGAAAAGTGCCCTGAACGGGGAAAGCGCTGTGAAAAGTGCTTCGAGTATACACTGGGACGGACAGCCCAACAGGTGGATAAGCTCGGCATTCCGGCTTTTACGACGACATTGACGATCAGCCCGCACAAGGTTTCCAAAATCCTCTTTAAACTCGGTCAACAATTTGAAAAATTTATGGCTTTTGATTTCAAAAAGCAGGACGGCTTTTTAGACAGCATGCGATTAAGCAAAGAGTCTGATCTTTACCGGCAAAGCTATTGCGGCTGCGAATTCAGTCTCAGACAGGGAAAAAATGACCCGCAAGGATAGAATACGAACCACGATAAAACAGAGAGAACCAGACCGTGTGCCGATATCTCTTCGCCGGTTTGCCTGTTTTAATGCTTGTATAAAATACGGAAAATAGTAAATTATAATAAAGAGCAATAAACCTTTGCAAAGATGGTTGAACACCGGAAAACAACAAATCCGTTTTCGGATTTTCGTTATTTCAAACCAATGACCAGCCTGGTAATCCTCTGACGGTGTTTCGGAGAAATGAACAGAGAGAACATAACGGAAAGCACATTATGATGAACAGGTCTCATCTAAACCGTAGATTGTTTTTACACCGTGTTTTGTATAGCAGCGCAGCATTAACCGCGGGGTGTTCCTTGATCAAAAAAGCCAAAAAGCCCAATATTCTTTTTCTCTTTACTGATGATCAGCGATATGATACCATCCGAGTCCTGGGAATTGATGAAATATTTACGCCCAATATGGATGCCCTGGCACAAAACGGCCTCTCGTTTACCAATGCATATATCATGAACGGGCAAAGCGCCGCTGTTTGTATGCCCAGTCGCGCCATGTTACTGACCGGGCGTTCCACATTCCATCTACAGGACAACGGACGTTCGATTCCGGAAAAACATATTACCCTTCCGCAACAGTTTAAACGAAACGGTTACACAACTTTTGGGACCGGGAAATGGCACAATGGCACAGACTCTTTTCAAAAAAGTTTTACTACCGGCGGTAAAATCATGTTCGGCGGCATGAGCAGCCATTATGATATACCCATTTATGATTTTGATCCTCTTGGAGACTATGCCCCGGAAAAGCAATATGCTTTACAGGAAAAGCACTCGAGCAATGTGTATACCGATGAAGCGATCCAGTTTTTGCATCGATACGACGGCAATAATCCTTTTTTTATGTATGTTGCGTACCAGGCTCCGCATGATCCCAAAGAAATGCCTGAGGAATTTTTACAGATGTACGATCCGGAAACTTTGAGCTTGCCTCCCAATTTTAAACCCCGGCATCCGTTCAACAATGGTGAATTGACCGTCCGGGACGAAAAGCTGGCCGAATGGCCGAGAACGCCACAGGAAATAAAACAGCATTTGGCCGCCTATTATGCCATGATCAGCCATCTCGACCATGAAATCGGTAAAATTATCGATACGCTTAAGGCTAAAAATCTATATGATAATACCATCATTGTTTTAGCCGGAGATAACGGCCTTGCGGTTGGACAACACGGTCTGATGGGAAAACAAAACTGTTATGAACACAGCCTAAAAGTTCCTCTAATCTTCTGCGGCCCCGGCATTCCCAAAAACGAGAAGCGAAAGGCTTTGGTCTTTCTGCACGATCTGTTCCCGACACTTTGTGATTTGCTCGGATTTGAGATTCCCTCAACCGTCCAGTCCGCGAGTCTGATGCCCTGTTTGGGCTCTTCCTGTCAGGTTCATGACGACCTGGTGTTTGCCTATAAAAATTTTCAGCGTGCGTTGCGATACAACAACTGGAAGCTCATTTGCTATAACGTTGATGGGGTAAAAACCGATCAGCTCTTCAATTTGGAAACAGATCCGTGGGAAATCAAGAACCTTGCCGATAAAGAAGAGTATCAGGATTTATTGAAATCGCTGAAGGCGCGCCTGCAAAAAGGACTGGAATCTGCCGGGGATAACGTCATTCTGGAAAAACCGGACTGGAATGTAGAGCCGATTCCGGCATGGGGTCAGTAAAAATTTCAATCGGAATTCTACCTTTCAGGCCGTGATTTTGGCAGATTTGTCCCAAAATGCTTTTTTTCGAGGAGAAATACAGGAAGATTAAATGAATAATTTAAATGAAATCGTTAAAAACGCCATCAAACAGTATCAGCCAACCGATATTCAGAAGAAGAAAATCAACTTTACCAAAAAAGACATCTGTCGGGCTATCGATCACACCTTATTAAAGCCGGAGGCGACAGAGTCGAAAATTGTTGCTTTGTGTGAGCAGGCTATAAACTATAATTTTACAGCGGTTTGTGTAAACCCGATTTGGGTCTCTACCTGTAAAACCCTGTTAAAAAACAGTTCGGTTGATGTTTGTACTGTCGTTGGTTTTCCGCTCGGTGCCAACCTTACAAAAATCAAGGTGGCGGAAACGATGCAAGCGCTCAAAGATGGTGCTGACGAAATTGATATGGTACTAAACATAGGACAGTTGCGAAATGGAAATTACGATGATGTCTATAATGACATTCGAAATGTGGTTACCACGGCATCCTTCGCCGTGGTCAAGGTAATTATAGAAGCTTGTTTGTTGAGCAAAGAAGAAAAAATTACTGCCTGCAGTCTGGCGTTACATGCCGGGGCCGGCTATGTCAAAACCTCCACCGGTTTTTCTCTCCATGGTGCTGTGGCTGATGATGTTGCCTTGATGCGCCGCGTGGTCGGTGAAAAAATGGGTGTAAAAGCTGCCGGAGGTATTCGTGATTTGGAAACCATAAAGCAAATGCTAATTGCCGGTGCCGATCGTATTGGCACCAGTTCCGGACTGAATATTATTGAACAATTTATAAAGGAAAAGAGTCAATGATTACAAAAAAAAGCCTCTGGGTCATCGTCACAATTTTTCTTTTGTTATTGTCATGCGCACAAATGGATCAATTTCTGCAACGACCCGCTGTTAAGGTTGAATCGGTGTCTGTGCGGGATCTGGGATTTTCGGATATCACCCTTGCCTTTAATCTTCTTATCCATAATCCAAACAGTTTCGGCGTCAGTTTAAATCGCTTTGACTATATGTTTAAAGTAGAGGGAAAAACATTTCTCAGCGGTGTGGAAGACAATGGAATACAAGTTGCTGCCGGGGAAAACAGCACCGTTGAAATTCCGATTACAGTCATTTACAGGGATCTCTATGATCTCTACAACGATTTCAAGAACCGGGATTCACTATCCTATGATTTTTCCGGATCTATACAGCCGGGCGGTTTGCTGCAGACATTTGAAATCCCGTTTCGCAGCAGCGGTTCGCTTCCCAATGTAAGAATTCCAAAGATTTCCCTGGGTTCGCTTTCTGTGGTCTCCATCGGCATGAGCGGTATTCAATTGGCCCTCGCTATGAATGTGAGCAATCCCAACATGTTTGGATTCGAAATTGGCAAATTTTCTTATGAAATTGATTTAGCGGGAAATAAATTTGCCAGCGGATTTACGGAAAATCTGGCTTTTCTTCCTGCAAAAAAAAGTGAGACCATCCGCCTGCCCGTCTCTCTCAATTTTACCGATGTTGCCACTTCCATAAGATCTCTACTGATTTCCGATCGTCAGACCGTGGTCGGACTGGCGGGATCGGCTGATTTAAAGACACCGCTGGGATTCCTTCAGCTGCCCTTTGCCGTGGAGGAAAGCGTCAGTATCAAGCGCTGAGTTTCGTTCTGATTAATGTTTCAAGGAGCTCATCGTTAATTGAGATACCTTCCTGCTGCAATCCCAGCAATGCAGATCCGACAGCCGGTTCCCATCGGGGTTCAATAAAATCGATATGCCGGGATATTGGATCTGTCTCTTTTTTAATAAAGGGTAACAGGACGTTAATCCGATTGAAAATGCTTCCAATCAAAGCGACCTGAATGTTTTTATTTTCTTTTTTCATGCGTTTTGCCGTGGCAGCAACAATTTTACCCAATTCAATACCTGCCTGTTGAATAATCTGTTCAGCTGCTGCATCGCCTTGTTCGGCCAGATCAAAAACCAGTGGGGCGTTACTCGCTATTTCGCTTCGATCTATTTGACCCGAATAAATCGGCGAAATGATTAAATCAATCGAATCGAGATTGTATTTCTTTTCCAGTTCTGCCCGCAACGCTGTTTTTACGCCGCGACCATCCAGGTCTTTCAACGCAGCCATTATCGCTTGCTGGCCGATGTAAAATCCACTACCCTCATCACCGAGAAGATAGCCCCAGCCACTGCAGCGAACAACATTTCCCTGCTCATCTTTACCAAAGCAGATGGCGCCTGTTCCGGAAATCACAATAATTCCGGAACCTCCGGAAAAAGACCCGGCCAACGCCGCCATGGCATCGGTATCAACTGTATACGCTTTGGTCAGGTTCAGGGCGTCAAAGACTTGAGCAACTCTTTCTTTGTCTTTGGGGCGGCCGGCACCGGCCAGTCCGGCATAGATATGGTCAATTTCCGTATTCTCTATTTTCGCTTGCTTTAGCAACTCTTTAACCAGCGTCTTAAATGTATCGGCAAGCTCCTCTTCGCCAATTGCCTGAATATTCGAACTTCCCGCTACGGTTCGTCCCAGCATTTCGCCATTGTTATTCAGGAGAACACCTACGGTTTTGGTTCCTCCACCATCCAGCCCGATGACGTGTTTTTTCATGGTATCACCTCATAGTTTTCCAGTTTTTGTACCATCCAGGCGGCTATATACGACTTTGTTACTTCCACAGGAATAAAAACCAAAATGCCGGCCGTTAGTACCTTGATGAGTGAAAAATGAATTGTCGATATAATATTGGTAATAAAATATAAATAAAAAGCACCGATAAACAAAATAATCAGTGACCCGGTAATATGTATTCCGGTTCTGCGTATGAGAGAGAGAGATGGACGTCCATGGCTCAGGGAAGAAATGACAAAGGACGCAATGGGTAAAGCGAGCAGGTATCCAAATGTCGGATGGAAAATATATTGAATACCCCCACCGTTTGAAAAAATTGGCAAACCCAGCAATCCCAGACCGATATACACCAGCTGACTCAAAAAGGCCCACCCGGGTTTTAAACTGCCGCCGGCAAGAATTGTAAAAAATGTTTGCAGTGTAACCGGCACGATATAAAACGGTATCCTGACAAATGCTCCGGCTGCGGTCAGTGCGGTAAAAATACTGGCATATAGCATATATTTTGTTGATTTTATTTTCATACGATCACAAAGGTACAAAAACTGCTCAAATGAATCAACGACTAAATAAACCGTCAGGAAAAAAGCAACCCTTGTAAAATTGAACAGGAATGCTATATTTAATATTTATAATATCGGTTAGATCATGAAAAAAACAATTCCATACATTATTTTTTTACTGACGGTTTTTTCATATGGTCAGACGGAAAAAATTATTGACCATTTATCCTTGACCTTTGATGGCGTATTGCATCCTCCTTCCTCTCTGATCACCCATAAAAGGCTGGCAAAAGCCCGGGTTGGTTTGGCTCTCAGCGGTGGAGGATTGCGCGGTGTTTCTCAGATCGGAGTACTCCAGGCTCTCGAATCCGCGAATATTGATATACATTCTATTGCCGGAAGCAGCATTGGCTCTGTGGTTGGGGGATTATATGCGAGCGGGTATTCACCGGAAGAAATATGGGAAACGTTAAGAACTCTTGACCTTAATGATATCCTTTCCGATACACCACAACGCTCAACTCAGTTTCTGGGAAAAAAAGAAGGTGTCAACAGATCCATTCTGCAATTTCGTCTGGAAAATTTCAACCTCACCCTACCCAAAGCCTATACGGCCGGACAGAAAATCAACGAATTATTTACCTATTTAATGCTCAACGCCCCTGTGCATGTCCATGAATTCGCCAATCTCGAAGTTCCCCTGCAAATCATCGCCACAGATTTACTGAGCGGCAAAAAAGTAATTTTAAAAAATGGCGATTTGGCTTTGGCCATGCGAGCATCCATTGCCATTCCCTTGCTTTTGGATCCGGTCTCGCTTGATTCCATGCTATTGGCCGATGGCGGACTGCTGGATAATCTTCCGGTTGACGAAAATCGAAGGATGGGGGCGGATTATGTCATCGCTGTCAATACCACGTCTCCATTGCGAAAACAGGGCGAGCTGAATGCACCCTGGGAAATCGCCGATCAGGTAACAACCATCATGCAGGTACCGTTTAAACAAAAACAACTCGACGCTGCTGAAATGATAATCGATTTTTCCGATATGAAGGGAACGTCGATGGATATTGGTGAATCCCAAATAGATGATTTTTATCAGGAGGGAATAACCCGAACCGTTTCCCAACTTGAAAAAATGAAGAGACATTTGTCTCGCTTGACAATCTCTAAACAAGCTAAGAACAACAAGAGCTACTTTATCACCTTTATGACGGTTGATTCAGCGAATATAAACATCAAAACAGACTCTCTTTATCGCAGCACAAGCGAGCGCGAAATTTATTCAAAGCTGATAGCTTTTTATGAGAGTGGTTCCTTCCAAAGGGTTTTTGCACAAATTAAATGCGTCGATCAGGATACCACCCTACACTATCATCTCGAACCCTACCCAATTTTACGAGAGGTGGTTTTTCACGGGAATTCGCTGCTTGCAGATTCTATGCTCAAACCGTCCTTTAATTCGCTAATCGGTATGCCGATAAATTATTATGGCGGAAAAAGCGCTTTGCAAAGCCTGGTTCGTCTCTATCGCCGACACGGTTTGTCCCTTGCAGAAATCGATTCTGTATATTTCGATGAAAACGTCCAGCGCGCACACATTTATATATCAGAAGGAAGAATTCAATCGGTCACTTTTAGCGGTCAACAAAAAACCAAAAATTTTGTTATCGCCCGTGAATTTACCCTTTCACCCGGAAAAATATTCGATATCAATACTGCACGTCGAGGCATAAAAAACGTTTTTGCTACCGGACTGTTTCAATCGGTAAAATTAAAACCGATCGAAACAACCGGCGGGTGGAATATTCATCTGATTTTGCAAGAGAAAATGACGCAAC
>CAZSOP010000089.1:2052-11470 GCA_964608385.1 uncultured Cytophagia bacterium | reverse complement strand
CGTGCTTGAATGAATTCAAAATTTTGGTAAAATGTTCCAGCGCTTTTTGATAATTCCCCTGGCGAAAGTGGGCTTCTGCCAGAGGCCATCGAAAAAACCTAGAGTCCGGATAATACAACAGTCCGATGGATGCATAATCGATAGCGGGTTCGTACTGTTTTTCCTCTATGAAAATCCAGGCGAGATTGGACAGGGCCGCCATTTTTGAAAAACAGGCGCAATGGTATGCTTTTTTAATGAGCTGGATTCCCCTTTGACGGTCATCGGAGAAAAAGGGCAGCCAGTGAAAGTGGCGGGTCATTCGGCTTTTCCAATAGAGATACGAGCCGATACCGAGCAGGGGGTCGCAGAAGGTGCTATCCTGTTCGTAACTTTTTTTCAGCATGTTTGTTGCTTTGAGGCCGGCTTGCAGTGCCGGCAGGTATTTTTGGTCTCTGCCCAGCTGATAGCTTTTATAGGAGAGAGCGGTACCGAGATAAAATTCGGGCGGAATCGAATCCGTTGTCGATGGTTTTAAGCTATCGGCCAGATTCAGGGCTTTATTAAGGTGGTGATAGAATTGTTCTTTCCAGCGTTCCGTTTCCAGGTCCAGCATGCGGGTTTGAAGGACAATGGCCAGAAAGAGGTCTCCGGCGGGGTGATTCGGATATTTTTGGCAAATGGTTTCAAAGTGATCCAGTGCAACTCTGTAATTTTGTTGCAGGCTTTGTTCGATACCATATAAAAGCTCTTGTTTCCCGGGGGAAGAAAAAGCGTTAGACAGGCAGGCGACGATCAAGAGTGCGCAAAGAAGTTGAGATATTTTCATAAGTGCGAATTTCGTGATTTTGATCACGAAATTTTTTCAAGTATGGGTATATATTAAAAGAGCCTGCCGGTTAAGACAGGCTTGCTTTTCAGTCCAGAATATATATTTCAGGATTGACGGGATTATCTTGCTTTAAAACCTCATAGTGCAGATGCGGGCCGGTGGATCTGCCCGTATCGCCGACCTGGCCGATGATTGTATGGCGTTTGACCTTTTGACCGGGCTTTACCAGTATTTTATAGAGATGGGCATATTTGGTTTTTATGCCATAGCCGTGGTCGATTTCAACCACCTTTCCATAGCCTTTATTGGGGGTATATTTTTGTACGACGCGGCAGACGATACCATCTGCAGCAGCGTAGATGGGCGTGCCTCGTGCAGCGGCAAGATCGAGTCCGTGATGGGGTTTGACTTTATCGAGAAAAGGATCGAGCCTGTAGCCGAATCTATCGGTCACGCGGCCGTTGATAACCGGTCGGATAGAGGGCGTGTGTCTGATGACATTGAGATTTTCCGAGTATTTTTCAATGATTTCATCACGGCTTTTTTGCGCCACGTGAATGCGTTGTTCCAGGTTGTCGAGAAGGGATTTGACGCGGGATGCGTTATCACGCGCATTTTCGGTGAGGGCGGACATTTCCATCATATAGGCGGTTTGAGCATTACCTCCGACACCGAGTTTTCGAACATCGCTGTCGATTTGGGGAAGGTCGACGAATATCCGCAGATCATTGTCTTGTTTTTCAAGGGTTTGAACCTTGGTTTCAACCTGTTCAACTTTGGCGCTCATCTCATCCAGTAACGTTATAAGCTGAGAATTCGCTCTTGATAACTGGGTGATTTGGCGATTGTGGAAAAAATCAGTCGTTAGCTCTATAAAAGTGGATATGAATATGAGCAAAAGTGTAAGAGCAATGGCTGCGAGACCGAATATTTTTTTCCAATTTAAGGTAATTTGTCTTACTTCAGACCCCCCGAATGAAAAGTAGATCATCTTAACTTGCTTATTCCACATCAATCTTTCCTTATACGTTTCAAGCCCATAGTCAACAGTTGCTTCGTCTTGCCAGCTGCCCGTAGTTTTTATTTTTGCGGCAATATTTGAGGAAAGTGGTCTGACCTTGGTACAATATAATAACATAATATAGTTTTGTCAAGAAAAAATTAAATTTTACACAGCTTTAGGCGCACTGTCATATCTGCAGATGTCCCCCTGAATCGTCAAGTATACGAGATCAGCCGAGGAAGGTGCGAAGCAATTTGCTGCGAGATTCATGCCGGAGGCGAATCAATGCTTTTTCTTTGATTTGGCGAATGCGCTCGCGGGTCAGGGAAAAATATTCTCCGATTTCTTCAAGGGTAAGGGGTTTGTCCCGACCGATGCCGAAATAGAGTTTGAGCACCTCTGCTTCCCTCGTGGTCAGGGTGGCGAGACAGCGCTCGATTTCTATTTTCAGGGACTCGTCCAGTAATCCTGAATCGGGCAACGGATCGTTTTTATTTTCGAGTACATCGATGAGTTTGTTTTCTTCCTCGTCGGTAAAGGGAGCGTCGAGCGAGAGATATTTGCCCGAGTCCGACATGGCATTGCGAACCAGAGCGGCGCTGATATGCAGCTCTTTGGCAATTTCCTCCGCCGAGGGCTCGCGTTTGAACTCTTGCTGCAGTGCATTGAATATTTTTTCGATTTTGTTCAGAGTGCCGATGCGGTTGACCGGAATGCGTATGATTCTGGCTTGTTCCGCCAGGGATTGCAAAATGGATTGACGAATCCACCAGACAGCGTAGGAGATAAACTTGAATCCCCGCGTTTCGTCAAAGCGGGTCGCTGCCTTGAGCAGACCGACATTGCCCTCATTGATCAAATCTTCCAGAGATAGTCCCTGATTCTGATATTGCTTGGCAACACTGACGACGAAACGAAGATTGGCTTTGGTTAGTTTTTCCAGAGCTTTCGAGTCCTCTTGACGCACTCGCTTGGTGAGGTCGATCTCCTGTTGTGGCGAAAGGAGCGGTTCCTTGCTGATTTCCTGCAAGTATCGGTCCAGGGCATCCTGAGAACGATTTAACGATGAATTTCCCCTGTCTTTATTCACATCGTATGCCCCTGTTAATAGGTTGTTTCGCTAAAATATAAAATTAATAATTTAATGTCAATAAACAATATTTCATCAATCACTTTTTTAAAAAATGTCTTGAAATTTAGTAAAAAAGTATTAAATTAAAATGAATAGAAACAAACTCAAGGTTTTGTTTTCATGAAAAAAAGTCTTGTCATCCTGCTTGTGATTCTGTTGTCACATTTCTTGTATGCTGGTGCCATCATCAGTAATTTCGTTGCAAAAAAAGGAACAAATCAGGTCGAACTGCAATGGACGGCAAGCAAGGAGAAGGATTTAAAAGAATATCAAATTTTTCGCAGTCGTGACAACATAAGCTTCGAGTGCGTCAAATCTTTGCAGGCTCAGCTGGAAATGTCCGGAGAGAGCTCACATACCTATACCTTTATAGATAATACGGTCTTCAAGTCACCGTCGGAACGCACCTTTTATTATAAATTAAAGATGGTCGAAAACAATGGAACCGTTCTTGAATATGACGTCGTCGTACAGGCATCTCCCAGCATATCTGCTGTAAGGCACACCTGGGGAAGCATCAAGGCCATGTTCAGATGACCGGCATCCGGCAATTCGTGTCGTTTTACAGCGGTGTCTGGCAGCACCGCTTTTTTTGTACCCTGTTGTGACTGAGACTGAACAGGCTCTAATGATTCCAATTTGGACTTTTACTGATTCAATGACTCATGATAAAACAAAACGAAAAGACCTGTATTATCTAATTTAAATAAAATCAATCCCGGCATGGCTTTGGTTTTATGGCATATTTGTTGCACAGTCACAGTTGGAACGGACACTCAATTAAGGATGATAAATGCATTTTCAAAATAATACATCAACGCCCCACATAATTGCAATCGGTGGCGGTAAAGGCGGTGTCGGTAAATCGACCTGCTCAGCAATGCTGGGTTTGTTTCTGGCCAGGGAGGGTAAAAAGACCGTCCTCATAGATGCTGATTTTGCCGGTCCGAATTTACACTATCTTTTTTCGATATACGACCGGACAAAATCCCTCACCCGCTTTTTCGCCGATCCTCGGGAAAACCTGGAAGAGTTGCGTCTCGAAACCGGAGAAAAAAATTTGAATCTTGTAATCAATTCTTATGGCAGAATTGATTACCGGCAACTGGCCACCAGTAAACGCCGTCGCTTTTTGTCCCAACTAAGGCAACTCGAGGCTGATTTTGTCGTCCTCGATCTGGGCCCGGGCGCCAACTTTACCAATCTGGATATCTTTCTGGCAGCAGACACTCAAATTGTGGTGTCAACTTGTGAAAACATTGCTCTGTTTGAGGCCTACCAGTTTCTGCGCGCTTGTGTTTTTAGAATGCTGGAATATCACAGCGAAGATCGTCTGGAGCTGCGCAATGCATTGCAAACCTTTGGCGATCTGCGCGACAAGGAAGATGTGAAAACGCTGAAAAATTTTCTCGATCAAAACGCATCCATCTCCCGGCTTGGCATCGAGCAATTTATGCGGCGCCTGGCTGCGATGCGTCCGATTCTTTTCATCAACGCCATGCAGGAAAGCGATGAAACCAGAACCATTCAGGCCCTGCGCCTGGCGTTGCAACGGGTTTTGGATCTGGATCTGGAACTTGTCGGTAAAATCCGCTTTGATCAGACGGTTAAAGAGGCGGTTGCTCACGGCAATATGGATTACTCGGGCAAAAATCCGGTGTTTCAGGATATCAAAACCGCTGTAACCCAATCGAGACGAATAAAAACCATGTACCATCCCTTTGTCGGCGATCATCAACTGAAATGGGATCAGATCCGAATTTGCAACCATCACTGCGTTGCATGGAATTGTTGCGGTAAACGCAACGGCGGAACCCCCTGTGCTGTCCTGCATCCCGATCTCGTTCAGGATGATTTTGAATTATTATCCATGCCCTCCTGAGACCGGGCGCCAAACTTTTTTTTTGCGCCTTCTGTTTTCGACTGGAAAAAATTACAAACGTTGCCCGCAGCATCGGAGATGCGGGGAAAAGGGGAATAGTGATTCTCGTCCCTCTGCCCGGCCGGCTCGACAGCCGTACTTGACCGCCGTGATCCCTGATGATTCGGTCAGCTTTCAGCCACCGATTCTTTTTCTCTTAAGCAGATACTGCACAAGAGCGCGATCGAAGGGTTCGCGCGTGTTCAACAGCACATAGTCGATATTGTTTTCGCG
This sequence comes from uncultured Cytophagia bacterium, assembly GCA_964608385.1. GTDB lineage: Bacteria > Zhuqueibacterota > Zhuqueibacteria > Residuimicrobiales > Oceaniaggregativiventaceae > Oceaniaggregativivens_A. Next base: position 6,369 of record CAZSOP010000089.1, on the reverse strand, counting down.
GCATTGTGTTTTTATCGAGCGAACAAATGCGCTCATCAGGTCGCGATAAGCGCTGCGTATGTGCCATGGCTGTGTGGTGATTTTTTCCCCGGTTTCCATATCGACAAATTGGCTGTTTTTGGTAAAATTAAAGTGTTGTTCATAAGGGTCGAGAATATGAAAGACAATGACCTGGTGTTTATTGTGGCGAAAGTGTTTCAAACCTGAAATAATTTTTTGCGGATCATCCAAAAGATCCGAAAAAAGAATAACCAGTCCGCGGCGACGGATGCGCTCGGCCAGCTGATGCAGGGTTTGTGACAGGTTGGTTTTTTTGGCGCTTTTGGTGTTTTGCAGCTCTTTTAAAAGAAGAGGAAGATAATAGCCGACAGAGCGGGGCGGCATATAGGATCGTATGGTTTCGTCAAACGTCAGCAACCCCACCGCGTCTTGTTGTTTGATCATCAGATAAGCCAGAGCAGCGGACAAATAGGTGGCATATTGGAGTTTGGTGATGGTATGCGAGGTATATCCCATCGAAGCTGATGCATCGACAAGCAGATAGGCTTTGAGATTGGTCTCTTCCTCAAATTGTTTTACATAAAAGCGGTCGGTTTTGGCAAAAACCTTCCAGTCCAGATGCCTGATATTGTCGCCCGGCATATACTGGCGGTGTTCGGCGAATTCGACGCTGAACCCGTGATAGGGGCTCTTGTGTAGTCCGGTAATAAAGCCTTCAACCACCAGACGGGCGATCAAATTGAGGTTGGTCAGTTTGGATACGGTTTCAGGATTGAGATATTGTAACGAATCTTCAGCCATTATATTACTCGATGATCTTATCGATAATATCGACGCTTGAAATGCCTTCCGCCTCTGCATTAAAGCTCAGAACCAGGCGATGGCGCAGAACCGGTTTGGCCACGGCGCGGACATCTTCGATGTCCGGGGCTGGACGTCCGTTGAGAATGGCGCGGGTTTTGGCAGCGAGGATGAGATATTGTGATGCCCGTGGACCAGCTCCCCAGCGTATCCATTCCTTGATAAACGCCGGAGCGTCTTTGAACGATGGACGGGTTGTGCGCACCAGCTTGACGGCGTACTGAATGACATTGTCCGCTACCGGTACCCGCCGCACCAGATTCTGAAAATCAATGATTTGCTGTGCATCGAGAACCTGTTTTAAATCCGCCCGGTAGGCGCTGGTGGTGGATCGCACGATTTCTTCTTCTTCGCTTTGTTCGGGATAATCCACCCACAAATTGAACATAAAACGGTCCAGCTGGGCTTCCGGTAACGGATAGGTTCCTTCCTGTTCGATCGGATTTTGTGTGGCCAGAACAAAAAAGGGTTCATCCAGAGTGTGGGTTTCGCCGGCAGCGGAAACCTGATGCTCCTGCATGGCCTGTAATAGAGCGGATTGGGTTTTCGGCGGCGTGCGGTTGATCTCGTCCGCCAGTACAATATTGGCAAAAACCGGTCCCCTGACGAACTTGAACGCCTTTCGTCCCGTGCTCTTGTCCTCTTCAATGATTTCCGTTCCGGTTATGTCCGAGGGCATGAGATCCGGGGTGAATTGGATGCGGCTGAACTTGAGATTCAATACGCTTGCCACCGTGCTGATCAACAGGCTCTTGGCCAGACCCGGTACCCCGACCAATAGACAATGGCCGCGGGCCAAAAGCGCGATGAGCAATTCATCGACAATCCGGCGCTGCCCGATAATCACTTTATGAATTTCATCCAGTATATCCTGGTGTGCCTTGTTCAGAATTTTAACCATTTCAACATCGTTATGAGCCGTCACGTCCTGCCTCCTGTTCGGTAAGAGCATAAACCAATCAAAATATTATATCAATTTTCAATATACAGGATAAAGAGCATTTTTGCAAACATAAACTCTGAAGCACAGGGACTCGTTTGACAACCCTTTGTTGTCAATTGACAACAAAGGGCCTAAAATGTGTTGCAAATTTGCAACACATTAATCACTGTTCTTTTTTGGGGAGGCATCCCAGGTTCTTTATTATCATGGTATTGCAGGAATTTAGAATGTCTGGCATTTTATTTGCATTACCACAAGCATAACAGGTCCAGGCATACAGACTAAGCCGATGTGGGAGGGTACCGCTGTAAAGGGGGGACAGCGGTACCTTTGTTTTACCATGGCCTCAGCAGATTAGTTGTCGCATAAACGTATCCATTGTCAGATCATCCTCTCCCATCTCAAGGGTTGTTTCTATGATTTGCTGCCGCTGATTTTTATCCAACACCGTTGAAGCGTTGCTGTTAAACTTTGCAATAACCTCTTCGTCGGTCATTGGGTTTTCCGGGCTACCCTTGGCGTGGTCTACGGTTGCCTCTACTTTTTTGCTATCTTTGGTGATGATTTCAGCCATTGCCCGTTTGACAGCCGGAAAAAGGCTGTCTATTTCATCATCCGCCACCACTTTGATTTTTTCCAGCATGTCCCATACCTTTTTATCTTTGAGTTTTTCTGGTGAAAACGAATCCGGCAGAACATTTCCGTCGACCAGGGCAACCGCGATGCACCAGGGCAGACTATGGTCAGCGGTTTCTCTGGTTGTGGGGTTGTATTTACTGGGGTCGGAAAGAATATCCGCTCCACGGCTTGTCGTTTTGATCAAAACCCGCTCGATTTGATCAGGAACGAGATCGTGTTGTTGCCGCAGGTTCAACACCGCGGTGATCGGTTGGTGGGTGAGGGCCTCGGTGGGAAAGGCTTTATAGCCGCATTCTGTAATCATAAATTCACTGCCCAGGTTTTGCAGCAACCGTTCCGTTGACCAGTCGACGTTATGCATAACCTCGATCAATCCTTCCTTGCCTTCGATGACCTGGTCGGGACCGCTGTATCCCTCTTTGGCCAGCAGGGCGGCATCCACACCTGCGCGGGTCGCCATCGGATCGGCGGTGTTCTTCATATTTGTCAGATGGCCGGCGACGACGCCGCCGAGGGTGAAATGGGCCGAACCGCTGATGCCTGCCGCTGAAACGGTTTGGTTCTCATCGAGGCCGAGAAGACGGGCGGCAACAAAAGGAGAAACGAATTGCGTCAGTGTGGCGTGGTGCCAGCCTCTTTCCCGAATACCCGGATCGGCGGCGATACACCAGCGAAGTTCCAGCTCATAGGCGATCACTGTGGCGACCAAAACCTCGCGCATGGATAACCGTTCGCTTTCCGCACAAGCCCAGACCGCCGGCAGAATATCGGATGGATGGCCGGGATCCTGTTTCCAGAAGATATCGTTATAATCCAGCGCCCTGACCAAAAGCGCGTTCATAAACGCAGTGTTGGAGAGATTCGTTCGCAATCCGGTACCGATAACGGTGGCCTGTTCCGTGCCGCCAAGTGCCTGAATGTAGCGGTGTGCAGCCTGCATGTCTTCGTTGTTAAGAGCGGCAAATGCACATCCGATACTGTCCAGGGTAAACCGCCGCGCTTCGCGTCTGGCGGTTTCGGGAATGTCCTCATACTGCAGGGATCGGCTAAACTCTGCCATTTTTTCGGTAATACTCATCTTTTTCTCCTGTTTTTTAATGTTTTTCAGCGATTTACTCATGACAAAAAGAACTGTACGCTTATATCAGGATCTTTTGATATCATCATCTTTATAAATCATGCTGCCAACAGCGCGGCGCTGGCCCTGGTATTTGCCCCGATAGGGTCGGCTGGGAACCCGGTCCATGCGGGAAAAGATCAATTGTCCGATGCGGCGGCCGGACTGTAATCGGATCGGCAGACGATTGGCGTTGTAGATTTCCAGTGTCAGTTCACCTTCAAATCCCGGATCCACCCATCCGGCGTTCTGGATGAAGAGACCTATTCTCCCGATAGAGCTTCGTCCCTCGATAAAGGCGGTGAGATCCTGTGGCAATTTAACATACTCGAGCGTGGTGGCCAGTAAAAACGAAAGCGGCGGAATGATAATTTCGTTCTGATCGAGTTCGATATAGGGTGCTTTTTCATCCAGACGTATCATTCCGATGTTGTTTTCGTCGAGTCTTAAAAAATGGGTGCCCAGGCGCAAATCCACGGAAGCGGGTTGTATTTGTGAGTCCTGTATCGGGTCGATCACAAGCTCACCGCTCTTCATCAGCTCGCGGATGGTAATATCCGATAAAATCATGTGGCTCTCCGTTTTGATGTTTTAAATTACGTCTTAAAAATACGCAATCGAGTTGTAAAATGGAATTATTCTTTTCCTGAGAAGGTCGTGGCTGTATTATTAATCTTATTTAAAAAGAGCTTTCACCGCAGAGGACGCGGAGCGACGCAGAGAAAAGCAAAATAGATTTTATTCTTTCTCTGTTTAC
>CAZSOP010000089.1:0-1952 GCA_964608385.1 uncultured Cytophagia bacterium | reverse complement strand
CTCCGGGCTCTCTGTGGTTAATAAATCTTTGTTACAAAGAGCCTTCACCACAGAGAACGCGGAGTGACGCAGAGAAGAGCAATAGATTTTATTTTTTCTCTGTTTGCCTCCGGGCTCTCTGTGGTTAATAAATCTTTGTTACAAAGAGCCTTCACCACAGAGGACCCAGAGGGACGCAGAGAAGAGCAATAGATTTTATTTTTTCTCTGTTTACCTCTGGGCTCTCTGTGGTTGATAATCTTTGTTAAAAAGAGCTCTGACCGCAGAGCAAAAAAGAGAAAAAATGGCACGAAATGCTTTAGGGTTTTGTCGCCTCTATACGTATTATTTATCAGACAGCGGCTTGAAAGGGGTTGCCGATGAAACCGTTTCGATTGATAGAGGGGTGGTTGCTCTTATCGATGGGGATGGTCGCAGCCTTGGGCAACGGGGTTTCTCACAATCGTAAACTGCCGGATACCAATTTCTGCAATTTTTTCGATCCCGACTCTTCTTCGAAAAAACCCTGCTATATAAATAAAACGGTCAAGGCCAAACGAGGGGAAAACAGGGCAATCTGTACATATTGCGGCAGGAAGCCGGTATGTATTTTTCCTACACCTTCCTGCACCGCTCCAGGTTGTACAAGTGTGCATAGAGTGTTCAGGCCTGGGGAAAAAGTCTATCGGGACATACAAACAGAGCTGGATACCTGCACGGCATATATCGAATACCGTATACGGCAAAACAATCTTTTTGTTTTAATGGTTAAGCGTCACAACTGTTTTATTCAGTCCAAAACGCTCGATCACCGATTCCTGGCATCGGTGCGGCTTTACAGAACGCTCTTGCAACAGCGTACATTGGTCAAGACAAAAAAACAACAACGCTTTTTCCAGACCAGTCACTATTTATACAGCGTTTTAATCGGACCGGTAAGCGATTATATTTTGTCCTGCAACCGCTTGGTGATCGTCGCTGCTGATGAGCTTTCACAAATTCCCTTTGAAACCTTTGTTACATCCTGTGACTCTGCAGCCACTTTGTCCACAGCAGCCTGGCTGGTTCGCCGTTATTCCATTCAGTACCACTATGACGCGGAACAACTTGTCGGAGCGGAACCGCGTACGGATGGTTACCAATATGACTTTTCCGGCTATGCACCGATGGCGGATGAAAAGACAAAACCGGAAATGGTTTTCCCTGCACAAATCGGTTATTCAAGCCGCCACTATACGCTGAGCAACCAAGCCGGCCGCCATGTTCCGGTGTTGTCTCTCTCTTCAAGCCGGCGTGAGGTCACCAGTATTGTCGATGCCTTCCGGCGTACCGGCTTGACGGCAAAAGGGTATTATGGGAATGGAGCGACAAAGAAACGATTCAAACAGCAGCCGGGCAGCCGTGTGCTCCACATGGCCACCCATGGTGTATACCTGCCCGGCCGGCCGGGCCTGAACGGACTGGTGTTTTATTCCCGAAAGGGGAATCCCGATCGTTATCTTTTATCTCCTGCAGAAATTTTACGCCTTGATCTCAACTGTGATTTACTGGTGCTCGCCTGTTGTGAGAGCGGTGTGAAAAAGTGGAATTACAACCGAAAAAAGATATCCATGGCGGCTTGCTTTGTCCACAGCGGTACGCCCAATGTGATCTCTACCCTGTGGCCAATCAATGACCGGCACAGCTATTTATTTATGCTGCAATTCTATCGGGCCTTGCTGGCGGGGGACTCTTATGCGCAGGCATTGCGTCGTGCCAAACTCAAATCGCTCGAGAACAAGACGGCCGCACTGCCCTGTCACTGGGCATCTTTTTTATTGGTCGGAACGCTCTAGATTGTTGCGATAAAATTTTCCCACATATAGCGGTTCATCACTGTCGATGGTTTCGAGGGTAAAATAATAAAGTCCTTCATTCATAACGGAATCGTATGTTGTTTTAAAGGTAAAAAAAGAGTTGCTAAATGTTCCCGC
>CAZSOP010000088.1:0-11493 GCA_964608385.1 uncultured Cytophagia bacterium | reverse complement strand
CGGGCGAGCGTTGGGGCATCTATATTGAACACAGAGAAGACAATTATTTTGGTGGGGCGTTGGGGCTCAATACTTATCCAGACCCCAGCTATATGCTGGATGTCAACGGTGAAGCGTATGCATCAGGTGGCTGGCAAAGCAGTGGTGGAGATTATGCCGAGTGGTTTATTAAAGAGGGTCAGTCCAAACCAGGAGATTTAATAGGCATTAATTTAGAAACCGGCAAAGCCAGAAAATATCAACCCGGCGATAAATTTATTGGCATACATTCATCCGATCCGGCCGTGGTTGGAAATAAAGTCAATAACAATATCAAAGAGCTGGAACAAACCCATGTCCTGGTTGGTTTGCTCGGACAGCTCTCCGTAAACGAGGAGCAAATTACCGTTAAAGGTAACCTCGTATACACAAAAGATGATAAATATGTCGGTATTATGCTTTACAATGATAAAGTTTTTATCGGTCGATAAACAACAATCGATTTGTCGGAGAAAAAAAGCAGAGGAAAAAATTGAAAACATCGCTCGCCGCATTATGCTTTTTATCGATAATGTTCGGTACCGGCAACGCCCAACTCGTTGTAACCAGTGCGGAAAATGACGATCTGATACGGGTATCCAGAACCGGTAGCATGAACATCACCCAAGACCTGATGGTCAAGGGGTTGGAAAACACCAGCAGCACTAAAGCAGTCAAATTGTCCCCGAATAAAACCATTGCGTTTAGAGCTAAACATAGAAATGACAAAGGGGTCATAACGCAGTCTGTGATCAGACTTGGCCTGGAAGGATATTACATTCCTCTAAAAGCCTTGTTAAAATAAAGCATTGCGCCAAATCCATCTTGACAAGATGATGCAGGCCGATTGTGGTCCATAGTGCGTTAGTAAAAAAAAGAAGAACATAAAAATTTTAGTCAAATGAAAATGCAGAAATTGAAAGATATCAACGAACCTTGCGAGAGCTAATCGATTTGGATGAAGCAGAGAGTCATGAAGATTTACATTTTTGGTGATTTCACCAACTCTTTTTGCCATATCACGGAATGTATGTTTTCGGTTTACAAACGCTTTAGAAAAGCCGACATTCTCGGCATTGTTTACAAATGAGTTAAAGCTATTGCTGCCAAGAAAAGACCAATCTTTCCTGGCATGCTATTTGGTAGGTAAAATGCGACCGGCTTGGATGCTATTGCGGAATATTATAACTCGATCCAATACCCAATACTTTTGCTAACAATGCTAAAAAATAGGAGAAGATTATGAAAAAGAGTACATTTGCTGTGCTTTTGTTTGCCCTTTTCACCACCACAACTGTTTATGCCGATTCAGGGTCATTTTTCGGGCTTCGCGCCGGCTATTACACCGATGTGGAAGAAGTCTTTGTTGGTGCGGAATACCTCACCGGTATTGCGCCGTCAATCGATTTTAATCCCAACATCGAGTATATTCTGATTGACAACATGACCTATATGACCTTTAACCTGGACACTCACTATGATTTTTACAACAGCCGCGGTGGATTCGTTTATCTGGGTGCCGGTTTGGGCATAAGTTATTTCGATATTAAAGGAGCGTCTGACAGCGAAACCGATACCGGTCTCAATCTGTTTGCTGGCGCCGGAATAACCAAAAGCTCGGTTATCCCCTATATTCAGGCCAAGATGATTATCGGTGATAACGATGAATTTGTCATTGGCTTTGGGTTGCGCTTTTAAGGCGTTGCCGTAACTTTTCCAATCTCTATGGCTTGCCCTGCACCAATCCACCAAGCGCCGGCAATACAATTCCGCGACAGCCCAGCCATTGGTGTCGGGTGCCATTTTTTTTATCCCCGAAATCCGACCAGTGTTTTGCCTGGTCCTGCAATAAGAATCGATGACTCGCCTCATTTTATAATATCCAGGTTCCATGCCATGCATTTTTATCGTTTTATGCTTTGATATGTCGGATTTTTTTATTATTTATAAAAGATCGTTGCCATATCGATCACATTCTGAATCTGATTCCTGCAGTATTTCAACATAAACAAAAGGGGCAAAATCATGTTTATCGTCCATGTCATGATCCACATAAAACCGGATCAGATCAAGGCGTTTAAAAAAGCTTCTTTAGAAAACGCTAAAAACAGCATACAGGAACCCGGCATAACCCGATTTGATTGTCTGCAACAACAGGATGACCCCGGCCGTTTCGTCCTCGTCGAGGTCTACCGCACCCTCGAGGATGCGGGCAAGCACAAGGAAACCGATCACTATAAAGCCTGGCGCAAAGCGATTGAGGATATGATGGCAGAACCGCGTTACAGCATCAAATACGACAATATCCATCCCGATGATGAAGGCTGGGTGTAGAGATGACATTTGAATTCGCCACCGCAAACCGGATCATTTTCGGCCGGGGAAAGGCTTCCGTGCTCCCTGCTCTGGCTGCAGAACGGGCAAAGCGACCGTTTGTACTCACCGGAAGAGACAAATCACGGATTGCACCCTTTTTGACGGATTTACAAAAGCAGAGACTCGAAATCGGCGATTTTCAAATCAGCGGTGAACCCGATACCGATCTTATTGTCGAGGCGGCCACTCTGGCCAGGCAGCATCAGGCCGATCTCGTCATCGCCATCGGCGGCGGTAGCGTTATCGACAGCGGCAAGGCCGTGGCATCCTTGCTGACCAATCGCGGTGACCTCTTTGATTATCTCGAGGTTATCGGCAGAGGAAAACCGCTGCAAGCTCCTTCAGCGCCCTGTATCGCCGTTCCCACCACTGCCGGTACCGGCTCTGAAGTAACGCGTAACGCTGTGTTGCGCTCCTCCCAACACCGGGTTAAGGTTAGTATGCGCAGCGCCCACATGCTGCCGGACATCGCCCTGGTCGATCCCGAACTCACCGTCAGCATGCCGCCCGACTTGACCGCTTCAACCGGCCTTGACGCGCTGACCCAGGTGATCGAACCCTATGTCAGCAACCGCTCCAATCCCCTCACCGATGCCTTGTGCCAAAAAGCGATTAAACTCGCCGGCCGCTCTCTGTTAACTGCCTGTAAACATGGCGAGGACCATCAGGCCCGCGAAGAGATGTCCCTGGTCAGCCTTTTCGGCGGCCTGGCGCTGGCCAACGCCAAGCTCGGTGCCGTACACGGTTTTGCCGGCCCGCTGGGAGGACAATATAACGCACCACACGGTCTCATATGCGGACGCCTGCTTCCCGAAGTGGTGGCAACCAATATAAAAGCGCTGGAACAGCGTTCACCGCAATCAAAAACGCTTGAGCGTTATCGCCATATCGCATCCTGGTTGACGCAAAAAAGAGGTGCTCCGGCAAAAGCAGGCGTTGACTGGCTGTATCAACTGGTTAAAGCCCTGGACCTCCCTTCTCTGAAAAAAATTGGCGTCAGAGAAAAAGATATCGATGATATCGTTGCCAACGCCCGAAAATCCAGCAGCATGAAGGGCAATCCGGTCGAACTTGAGGAAAAGGAATTAAAAACAATTCTCGTCAATGTATTATAAAAAAGGGAGTTTTATCATGTCACATTTAGATCCCAACCCTGAACTCTATAATTTACCCTGGACAACGGAATCCTTTAACGATATGCCCTACCGCCTGATCGGCAAGTCGGGCCTTCGCGCCTCCAATGTCGGACTCGGCACCTGGAAAATGGGATATCCTGAGACCGGCGACGGTTCGCGCGTCGATGAAAAGACTGCCATGGACATCTTTGATCGCGCCATTGAGCTCGGCGTTACCTTTTGGGATACCGCCAACCGCTATAACGCCTCTTCCGGCAATTCCGAACGACTCATCGGCAAGTGGGTGAAAGACAATCCGGATCAGCGCCGCAATATCGTACTGGCCACCAAGATTTTCGGCGGTATGGACGGCTGGACGCCGAATCACAGCCGCCTGTCGCGGCTCAATATTCTCGAGTCGGTTTATGCCTCCCTTGAACGCCTGCAGCTCGATTGTATCGATATGCTCTATTTTCACAACTATGATGATGTAACACCGGTTGAGGAAAGCCTGTCGGCAATCGAAGACCTGATTCAACAGGATCTGCTGCGCTATTTTGCCGTATCCAATTTCAGCACGGATCAGCTCTCGACCTATTTCAAGCATGAAAAGCAATTTTTCACTCGTTGCCGCCCGGTGGCAGTGCAGAACAAATTCGATATTCTCGATGGAGAGTCCGAACAATATCAGGGCGTTCTCGCCTTTTGCGATCTGGAAACAATCTCCTTTATACCCTACAGTCCCCTGGCAAAGGGTCTGTTAACAGACCGCTACCTCGAACCGGAAGAAGCGGGAAAGGGTGATCGCCTCGTCGATGAAGGCACTCTGGATGAAGAGATGACAGCGGGAAAAAAGAAAAAACTGCAAGAGCTGGCCAAACTTGCCAGAGCATGGGACCTTGAAATTAGTCAGCTGACCCTGGCCTATATGCTGACGCTGCCCGGAATGGGACCGGTCATTCCTTCCGCTACCACGGTTGAACAGCTCGAATCCAACGCCAGGGCCGGCAAAGTCAAACTAGGCGGTGAACAAATCAAGGAAATAGAGACGGTTCTGGCCTGATTTTTCGAAAGGCGTTGAAGGCATGCAGTATATTAAGGTATTGGAAATTTCTGAATTACTCTCCGGAATGGGTTTCATGCTTTTGCAAGTATTCTTCTGTGGCGATTTTCGATAAAGTGGATCTTTTTAGACCGGTTTTTCTTCTGTATTCATCCACTTTTTGTAATAATCGAGACGAACAGACAAAGGGATAAATATGAAATATTCCCCTTTTGGCGCAAAATTCTCGTAATAGACAGCGCATAAGGCGCGCCGTTTCCCAATATCGTTTATAAACCGAGCCGGCCGCTGTGGAAACCCGACATGATCCTGTGCCAGAGCCTTTCCAAGCTCGGACTCTTCTCCCCGCCAACCGGAATCGTCATTACGGAAAAAGGGCTGCATATTATTGCCGAGGAAATAAACGCACTAAATAATTAACCTATATCACCTCTATTCCCCGGCAGGTGTAAATTGCACCATAAACCTTTTACCTTCATCAATGGTCTGATTCGGCATTTCCACAACCATCTCATTCTCATTGCTGTGGAAACTCACCTCAACAGGATCTCCATCCAGAACGACTTTTACCTGCCGAGCCAGCAGCGGCAATACCAGTCGCGCCAGATCGAGTTGACCATATAGAACCTCCAAAACGATCTGTGTTTTCTCTTGTTTGTATATTCCCCATGCCGACGCCGTCGACCAGAAGGTCTGAAATGCATCTGCCGAGACTTGCGCCGCAAAGCGCATCTCTGCATCGACACCATCATAATGAAAACCGGAAAGGGCGAGCAGAACCGACCAGCTGGCCAAAGCGCGGGCGTAGTGATGACCACACTCCTCTTCATCCCACGGGTTTCGCCGAACACCGTTATAGCGCTGCCGTACCGCCTCGACCATTTTCAGCCCTTCCTCTATCCAGCCGTTATAAATCAGGGTTGCCGCCACCTGGTATTCGATACCGCTCCAAACTTCATCGCTATAGACAAAGGGGAGAACAGGCCTCTTTCCCTTCGGCCAGGAGCACAGCAGCAAACCGGCTTCGTCATTGAGGGCATAAACGCGCTGAACGTTGGAAAAATCGCCGATGGGATCGCGGAAATTATGATCAAAAATAGCCTTGACGGCCTGTTTGACATGGTTTTCATCCAACAGATATCCCAGACCACAGACATGGGCCAGATATTGACCCAATAACTGATCCGACAGACATCCTTCTCCGTACTGATATTTGGGAATGGTTTCATCTTGTGACAGGGCGGCTTTTTTGCCTCCCGGCGACTGGCCGCACTTGCAATCCGGTCCACAAGCCTTGTTTTCGGGAGAAATCAGGTGTTCCGGCACCTGCAAACCCGGCAATACGCGTACGTCCTGTATATAATACTCACCGTTCCACAGATCACGATCGTATTTTTTTCTACCCTGTTCATATAGTTTTAGATATAACGTTTTCGCCTCGTTATCGCCCATACGGGCGGCCATTTCGGAAGCGGCCTTGAGAGCGCCGAGATAGAGGCTGCCCATCATGGTGTTTGGGCCATAAAACTCGATATCATAGGTATTGTGTTGTTCAGCCTCCATGACGCCGTCCTGGTCCGCATCCCAGGGCAGAAGCAGTTTTTCCGCAGTCCACTCCAGGCCCTCCGGTGGCGGGTCGCCGCACCCCTTCCAGGCGAACTCGAGCGCCGGCTTGATTTTCGGCCACAACTTGCGCAACCACTCGTCGTCGCCGCAGAGTTTCCAGTCGCGGTAGACCCGCATAATGGTGCCCATCTGACCATCCGCGGCTGGTTTGTATTTCCACCAAAACGGCTGTATGGGTAGCAGAGTGCGAAACGGCATAAAACCGCTTGAAAGGGTGTTGTGTAAAAATTCGGTTTCGCGCATACTGCGTTCGAGATCCGGAAAAAGAAAGGCCAGAGTCTGTTCATAATTCCATACATGAGTACAACTCATCCAGCAACAGCCAAAATCATCACCATTCCCTTCAAAGGCATAAAACTTCTTACCTTCCAGCAAAAGACAGACATTGGTTTTCAATGTCGACAATTGGCTCGAGACCGCATCGATGACCGGCTCCGGCAGGGTTGAGGAGAAGAGCGCCTGCTGAAACCTACGCGTCTCTCTTTCCAGCCGTTGCAAGTGCTCGACCGTATATAAACCGGCCTGCCAGGCATCATCGAAGAGATCGCCAAAATGGTTTTTCATGATTTTGCTGCGCAGCTCGGGCTCCCGGTTCCAGTAATTCTCGCGCCAGGGAAAATGCCAGGCCAATATTATCGGCACGGTTTTTTCCTCCCCTGGCGCCAAATTGATATGCAACACCATAGAGGCATGCGCCCCTTGCCCGTCTTTGGAGGGTTTTGAGTCTTTGATCGTTTTTACCGCCCCATCATCGCTGAAATCATCCCAAAAAAGATGGCATTTATCCCACCAACCACCGCTATACCATTCCGTCTGAATGTCGACTTTGCGCCAGGGGGTCAGCATGGCCATGGAGCCATAATGCGGTGTTTGCGGCTTTACCTTTAACGATGAGAGAGAAATCCCCCGCGCAACATCGCTCTCTTTATATTGATTGATATTTTCGCCCAGACCCGGCTTGTGATCCTGAACGTCGGTATAGAGATTGCCGATCTCATTGGCAAGAGAAAAGGCTATAGAGGCGTTGACCGGTTTATCAGAGGGATTTTTCAGAGTCCAGGAAAAAATTGCAACCGGGATAGCGCTGTCGTCGGTATTGAGGGGAATAAACGGGTTCCAGGCCTCGAGCTCGATATCGACCGGCATCTCCTTATCGAAAAAACGCATGTGTGCAAACGGATAGGCGCCGGTAAACTCGGCATCGTCCAGCCGCGCTACGCCGGCGAGTTGATTTTGCGGTATACCGAACCCTCCCCGGGTATAGGGCGGCAGGTATTGTCGTTCCAGTATTTTGGCCACCGGCTTTTCTTTGCCTTTTTGCGCCCAGAGGGCAAAAAAGGTGTAGGGCAATTCGCCCTGTTTGTTGGGGCGGTTACAGATTTCCCAGTCGCGCAGATCACCGCGTCCGCCGAGCGATACCGAGCCGCTGCCGATACCGCCGAGCGGAAAAGCCAGGGTCTGCAAGGCTTCATTTCGATAAGTACGTCCTTTAAAAGAGGATTTTGTCTTTGGCATGGATAAACAGTCTCCTATGATAAGGCAGGTTGCGACAAGCGGGATAAAGGCGAAACGGATCATGATTCACCTCATATTTTATGTGCGAATTGATTAAAGCGGAATCCTGCCTGTCGTTTGCTCAGGAAGTTAAAACATCACGGCAGGACAGCGCTTCCAGGCACATGCCGATAATATGATAATGTTCCTTGCCGGAACAGCTCTTGTACTGATTATCGAGATCGTTTCCCGCTTCCCGGGTGGTAAGCCAGCCGCCATAAACCGGATCGATCATCTCATTTTTAATAAAGTCTATCGATTTCTCCAGAGGCGCTTCATAGCCTTTCAGGCCTCGTTTGACGGTATAATGCAACAGACAGCGTACCAGCTCACACTGCTCCCACCAGTTTTTACGTTCTTTGAACAGAGTCTTTTGCGGGGTTGCCGGAGAGTTCAGTCCGCCGTGGACAGGATCGTAGCCGATAGCGATCGCATGGCGGATAAAGGCATATCCATAATCGAGATACCAGTCGGGAAATCCAAGCCCGACAGCCCGGGAGAGCAAAAAAGCCCATTCGAGCTGATGGCCGAGGTCGATTCGGCCTTCCGGGTGTTCCTGCCAGTGATTATCGTAAATTTCCGGTAAAATCATATCCGGCTGCCGTACCAGCGTTTTGAGAACAAACTCCGCGACCCGTTGTATCTCGAAAAAGATATCTTCTTGCTTTGTTTCTTCATACGTTTTGAGCAAAGCTTCAAAATAGTGCATCGTCGGGTTTTGCGATTTAAAATCAGCCGCCGGTTTGAAATCCCGGCTCATGAAGAAATAAACGCCACCGGTTTTATCCATAAAATGACTGCGGATAAACTGTACCATTTCCAATGCCCGCGCTTTATGTCGCGGGTCTGCGGTAATCGCCCAGGCATGCATGAGACCGAAAATAACAAAGGTGTGGGCATAACCGCTTTTGCGATCATCGAGTATATTGCCATTTGGATCAACGCCATGAAAAAATCCGCCATAGCGCTTGTCCCGGAACTTTTCGAATAAAAATTCGATACCGCGTTCAACAGCACAAAGATACGTTTCGTCGCCATACAACCGGTAAGCCACAGAAAAAACAAACAGCAAACGGGCCTGCGACAACAAGGTGCTGTATTTGTTGCCGATATGATTCCATTTGCGGTCAAAACAGGGCATAAACAGACCGTGTGAAGTGATCACCGGATCGAAATGATTGATCAATATTTCATCCAGATGATTTTGAAACCAGGTGAAATTGATATCCGGTTTTTTATGATTCATTTACCATCCTGTAAAATGCAAATCGTCTTTATAAAGACAAAGCGACCGATTCATGCAAATAGTCAAGAATATGTATTAAGAACATGCAGTCCGGCCGGCTTATTGTACAGCCTTGCTGCAATATTCACGCAAGAGGGAGAGATAGAGCTGATAGTTCTGCAGCGACACTGCCGGTGGGGTTTGATGGTCTACACCGGGAACATATCCACCACCGCTCATAACCGGCAATAGATTTTCAAATTCCGCACGCATGGCGTTTTCACCCTGGTTCATCACCATTTTGTTGAATCCGCCGACCAGTTTCGCGGTGGGATGATCCCGGCGGATCTGCTGCAGATCATTATCGGCATTTCGCTCCAGAGGCAGGGTGCCTTCAAAACCGGCTTGTTCGGTCCACGGTAACAGCGGCATTACATTGCCGTCTGAGTCGAGTACAGTAATTATACCGGCGGCTTTTAATTCGGGCACAAGTTGCTGATAACAGGGCATCAAAAACTCGTCAAAGCTCTGTTTCGACAGCATCGGACCTGTATGATAGGACATATCCTCAGCCACGGTCATAAAATCGGGCCGGCACAGCGATTTGACCAGCTCCAGGGCTTTGAGATTAAAAGCGAGCAAATCATCATTGATTTCATGCAACAGGTCCGGTTGATCATAAAAGGCAAACATCTGGTGTTCGACGCCGAGAATCTCGCGCGGAAACCAGTAAAATCCGTGCAATGTAAACCACAGGATGACCTCTTCATCCTTATGGACCTGCAGCCAGGGCTCGACCTCTTTGGGATCAAAGGGGGGATCTGGGAAAAGCAGTTTTTTGAATTCAAGATACTCCTTTCGATCCTTAACAAAACCGGGACAATGTTTGGGCACCTCCGGCGCTTCGGCTTTGTACGGCCACACCCACAATTGTCGCATGGGATCAAGCTCAAAATAGTCCTGCAGCTCCTCCCAACTCTGCAGAGAGGCGGGCAGTCCTTCTTCATGCCAGCGGTCGACGGTCAAATCCCAGTAAGGGGCCCATTCCAGAACCGGCAACCGGTCGACCGGCTCAAAATTCAGGGCGGCGCGAAAACGGGCAGCGTTTTTCATGGCGGTTTCCTCAATGTCTATGGATTTAGTTTTTTAACGGCATCAAACAGAACATCCAAACGCTTCAAGTCCTCTTCCGTAGATTCCAGCAGAGGAAAAACATGGGTTTCCAGAGTTAAAAAGGACAGCAATTGATCTTTATAAAGGGCATTCAATTGCCCCAACCAGTTTACGCCGCCGTCGTTGAGTAACTTGTTTTCCCATTTATCCGGCGGAACCGGAATGGAATCTTTAATATGAAAGTTGATAATCAAGTCTTTGACGTGCTCATATCCGATTGGATAGGGAATATCACCGGAAGAGAGCGCGTTGCCCGGATCCCAATTAACTTTAACATTGTCCATGGCGACTTTATTGATCATGCGGGCGGTATTTTCACCGGTATCGAGATAAGCGCCCGGTTCGTTTTCCACAGCGAGTTTGAGTTTGTCTTCAGCCGCCATTTTACCGGCACGGCGAAGCAATTCTACAACCTCAGACTCTTCTGTGCCGTCGCGCATAAATCCAAAGGTGATTATTTTATCGGCATTGAATTTTTTGGCCAGCTCGAATGTCTTCGGCAGCGTCTCTTCCATTTCTTTTTGCAATTTATCGTTCTCAGAGGGTTTTATTTTAAAGGTTCCCGGAGAGAGAGCCGTAATCTCGATTGTTCCCTCGGCCAGCAAATTGAGCAAAAAATCGATATCCTCCTGATCGACATAGGGAATGCGTTTTTCATAACTCCCCAAACAGCGTATTTCATATTTCCTCAGGCCGAAATCCAGGCCGTGTTTAATCGATTTTTTAACATCAAGATCGATTTCATCGGTTACGATTCCGAGTTCAAACATGATCTATCCTTTCCGCTTTTCACACCAGCCGTTATGGGTGATAAAGCAAAGTCGTTTCTATTTCAACATTTCTCCGGCTTTGCGCATCATATAGTCCGGATCGATATAGGGTTCATCATTAATATGCTTTCGCATCAGTTTTATGCGTTTTTTTAACAGATCGGGCAAATTATCACCATAGACCTCGGGCGTCTCGCCCTTGTCGGTAACAATCATAAATTCCACTCCGCTGTTCCACAACAGCTGCAACGTCCTGCTGTTTTCGATTTCAGCGTTTATCATCTCTTTTAATAAGGTTCGAAAGCGTTCGCGTTCCGTTTTGTCCACTGTGTGCGTATAACTGTGTACGGCGTAAATCCAGATGGCGATATTTTTCTGCGTGACAAACCAGCACTTTAAGGCTTTACAGCGGATCAGCTGATCATAAAAGATATTTTGCGGATCCGTAATTTTCGCCTCATCGATCACCTGCTGAAGAATATCTATGGCTTTATCGATATGCGGCCAGAGTTTGCTATCCATTCGTTCTATCGTTTTTTTGCAATGCCCGGCAGTGGTGAGTTTAAAAAGAAC
>CAZSOP010000087.1:0-11504 GCA_964608385.1 uncultured Cytophagia bacterium | reverse complement strand
AGGAGTATAACAAAAACAATGTATCGGGGACGAAACATTTTCATAATCTTGTCCTTATCTGTTATTTTTATGACCTACTCTTTCTTACCCTTTGACATTACAAAAAGAACAAAAAAAAATCAATTTAAAAGTGTATTCAATTCACCGCAGTATCATCACGGCCGGCGTGTTCTCGTTCAAATATGACATTTTAAATATTCGAAATATTCCATTTGTTTTTCATTTATTTGAACGATCATTAATAATTTAAGGTTCCATTAAATTACTGCCACAATTCTTTATGCAAAAGAGTTTTATTGAATTTTAGATTTTAAGTTTATATTATATCATCTATTACAGGGTTGGCTGCAGGGCATGGCCGGCCTTAAAACATCTTGTGGAAAATCGATCATCCAATACCCAACAAACTGAATGGAGAATAAATGAAGTCTGTTATTCTATGGTTCCTGGCGCTCTTGCTGACTCTCAGCTCGGCAGTATACCAAAAGAAAACCGGCCCAACCTGGCCGCTTGAGGGTTCTGTTACGTTTGATAAAAACGCCATTTCATATCACTTTTTAACCTCACACAGCACCAGCAGCGATCAAAAAATTGAATTAACCGTTCCAGACACATCGGTTTCCGGTACCCTTTATTTCCGCCGCACGCCCTCGTTTGAGAGCTGGCAGAGCCAACCCCTTACAAGACGCGATAGTCTCCTTTATGCCTGTCTGCCCAAACAAAATGCAGCAGGAAAACTAGAGTACCGCATAGAATTACAAAAAGCAGAGCAATCAATCCTCTTGCCGCCGAAAAAAAGCGTCATTACGCGTTTTAAAGATAATGTTCCCGTTTCGATATTATTGCCTCATGTTATCTTTATTTTCCTGGCCATGTTATTGTCCACCCGGACAGGACTGGAAGCGTTAAAGGAAAAACCCCTGCATCTCCACAACTACACCCTCGTAACCGTGGCTTTAATGGCTATAGGGGGACTGGTTTTTGGAGCGCTGGTGCAAAAAGCTGCCTTTGGAAATTACTGGGCAGGGATTCCTGTGGGAACCGATCTGACCGACAACAAAACTCTGATCGCTTTTCTCGCCTGGATTATTGCGCTTGTTAAAATTCGCAAAAGCAAAAATGCTAAAAGATGGGTACTGATTGCTGCGGTTATCACCTTTATCATATTTATCATTCCACACAGCATGATGGGTTCTGAAATCGATTACACAAAACCGGAAATGCAGAATACATTGCCGGATTAACGATCCAAACCGCGTAACTTGGATTCAAACAGCCGAATATCGTTATTATCCGTCAATATCGTTATTTCAAGCTGAAAGAGAGCTGTTTCCCGGGGTTGTAGCATAGCGAGAGCGTTGCGCTTTCTGGCCAGATTTTGTCCCTCAGGCCGGCAATTCCCCGGCTCCATACCCACGACATACGTCCCCTCTCCCATCATCTTCCATTCGGTGTATTCCGGCATCTGATGCTTGGGGTAAGCCAGTGCGATACCAAGTCCCTGATTGTCCCTGAATTTTCTATTTACCAAAGCAACATTCACCACGCCGTTTTCATCAGCGTCATGATCGATGAAAAAAACCTGTTCAGCATATGGTGTCACAGGTTCATTAAAGCGATCGAATTGTTGCAATCCCTTGCTCGCGGCTTTATCCCGCGGTGTAACCGTGTTCATCACACCGATGAGCTCGCTATCCTGATCAACCAGGGGAAAACCCATATTACAATGATAGAGCATCATCAACGGCGCCGGCTCGAAACCCTGATTTTCCACAATATCCTTAATCCAGATCCTGGATTGCCCCATAAGGGCATGAACCGTTCGACGCAACAACAGATTGGGGCCAAAGGGTTTGCCTTCACGCACTTGACCGCTGGCCCAGAGCATATACTCTTCACCTTCCCAATCAGCGCCATAGCTGACAGAGCTCGCCGGTATATTGGAAACGCGGCCGTGCAAACCCCGTTCTTCTAGTTCATCTTCTTCAGGCGGGCCCGCATGTTGCATTCCACAGGTTACCAATAACCCACCAGGCATCGACCACAACCAGCCAAGATCATGTGCATCATAATATGCCGGTGCGGTTGCCCCCGTGGGAGAATGCCAGCACAAAGAGGTGCCGCAAAATTTAGCGTCAAAGATATCCATAGCGCGATCCACAACCACGCTGAATTCCAATCCGCTACCGGTATGAAACTGCAATGTCCTGACCCCCTTTTCCTTGCCATCACCGTGTTCTACCGCTTTCACGGAAGCAAGCTGGGACATGTCGCCGACGCGTTTCAACAATTCTGTCTTTGTATACTCTGTACCTGATATCTTGACCATCAATAATCACTCCGTTTATAGATATTGTTGTCATAAGACTAGATTTCAAAATCGATCGAATCACCGGCGCCGTTTTTCGTGGCTGAATGTTTGCGGGAACGAAAAACCTGTTTTTCCTGAAAGGTCACCAGCGTATTGCCGGGTATGGATTGGGTAATCCAGGTGTTCGCGCCTATCACCGTTTTAATACCGATGACGGTCTCACCACCCAGTATTGTTGCTCCGGAATAGATCGTTACATCGTCCGAAATGGTCGGATGTCTTTTACCGCCTTTGACCAGCGTTCCATCGCTCTTTCTGGGAAAACTCAATGCCCCCAGCGTTACGCCCTGATAAATTTTTACCCGATTCCCGATGACAGTGGTTTCCCCAATAACCACGCCGGTTCCGTGATCGATAAAAAAACTCCGGCCGATTTTGGCACCCGGATGGATATCGATACCCGTACGGCGGTGCGCCCATTCCGACATCATCCGGGGAATTAGAGGAATTTCCATCAAGTATAATTCATGGGCAATTCGATGTGTGGTAATCGCATAAACAAAAGGATAACACAAAATAACTTCTTCTATACCGGTAGCCGCCGGATCGCCTTCATAACCAGCCTGAATATCGGTTTTCAGGGCCTCCCGTATCTCGGGGATATGCTCTATAAATTTCAGAGCACAATCCGATGCGGTTTCCCGACAATACCTTTTCGGACAATCTTCGTTTCTGCAGTGTGCCTGTAAAGCTCTCATAAAGAGATCACAACATTTTATGAAAATCGAGTCAATGTTGCTCTGAACATGAAAGATCAAATTGGTTCTCATCGGAAAACGGGTTTCAAAGTAACCCGGGAATATGATATGAATCAAATCATCGAGCAATTCGATTATGTTTTTAAAAGTAGGCAGATTTTTCTCTTCAATGCGATTTACCCCGAACTGGCCATATGTACGGACGATTTCATTCGCGGTTTGGGATAATCTTTTCGTAAAATCTTTCATACACGATTCTCGAATTGATAAGGTTTAAAAGAGGAACTCTTTATACAGATCCGTAGTTAGATAACGCTCACCGCAACTGGAGATAATAACAACAATGCGTTTCCCTTTGTTCTCTTTGTGCCCGGACAGAAATTGTGCAGCTTTAAGGGCTGCGCCGGATGATATACCGCACAATATTCCTTCCTCGCGGGCAGCCATACGAGCTATTTCATAAGCGTCTTCATCCTCAATTCTGACAATTTTGTCGATAAGCTCCTTTTTTAAAACAGGAGGGATAAATCCGGCGCCAATTCCCATGATTCTATGCCTGGAAGGTTCTTTGCCGGATAACACTGCAGAATTTGCAGGTTCTACAGCAACAATTTGAATCGCTGAATTTTTTTCCTTTAAAAATGTCCCCACCCCGGTCAAGGTTCCCCCGGTACCGACACCAGCGACAAATATATCGAGTTCTCCGTCGGTATCCTGCCAAATTTCCTCTGCAGTGGTTTCATAATGGATATCCGGATTGGCACTGTTTTCAAATTGCATCGGAATATAACTGTTGGGTAATTCAGCCGAAATTTCTTTCGCCTTTTCGATGGATCCGCGCATGCCGGTATCCGAAGGGGTGAGATAAAGCTCGGCACCCAAGGCTCTTAACAGGGCACGCCGTTCCAAACTCATACCTTCCGGCATGACCAGTATGCAACGGTACCCTCTGGCAGCACACACAAACGCCAGAGCAATACCGGTATTCCCGGATGTGGGCTCGACAATGACTGTATCTTTATCGATCATCCCCGCTTTCTCAGCACGAGATATCATAGAATAACCGATGCGATCCTTAACGCTGGAAAGAGGATTAAAAAACTCCAGCTTGAGCAAAATTTCCGCCTTTCCGCAGTTCAGCTTGTTCAGACGCACCAGCGGCGTTCTGCCGATGGTTTCAGTGATATCATTGTAAATCGCCGCCATATCACACTCCCTTTGCTAACAAACCGGCAGCATCGGCATCGATAAACCAGTAACTTTCTCCGTTAACAGGTTCTACTTTTTGAGCCGGGTACTGCTGCTCTCTTGTGGTAAAAATTTTATTCAAAATCCTGGCCTTTTTTGCTCCGGTTGCCAAAAACAAAACCCTGCAGGCCATATTGATCAGGGGATAGGTAAATGTAATTCTCCAGGTGTTCAATTTTTCAACCCAGTTTGCTGCAATCAATTTTTTGTTTTCATTCAATGCCAGTGTATTGGGAAAAAGGGAAGCGGTGTGGCCGTCCTCTCCTATCCCGAGCAAAATCAGATCAAACCGCGGATCGTTTTTATGCTGTCGGAAAAAGTCCAATATATCATCTTCGTAGGCGTCGGCGACGCGTTGTATGGGTATCCGGTCTGTGCCCACGCTATAAATCTGTTCCGCCGCTATATTCAAAGGCCTTAACAGGTGTTTCATTGCCATTCCCGCATTGCTGTCCGGATGTTCCAGTTTAACCGGCCGTTCATCGCTCCAGAAAAAAAATGTGTGTCGCCAAATTGTTTTCGACCCGTGATGTTTGACCAACTCTTCGTACAATTTTTTGGGGGTCGATCCTCCGGAAAGAGCAATCGTCAGATATCCTTTCTCCCGAATAGCCTTTTCAGAAGTTTGTATGATAAAATCGGCAGCTTTTGAGTATAATTCCCGCTCATTTTTCAATATCTCAATATGTCTGGTGTTGTTCTTCATCTTTACTGATACCTTTTTTAAAATTAAACAAATCTGCAAGCGTTTTCAGTGCCTGAAGATAAATTCGATCCTGAAACAAAACATCCAATTCATTGCTTAAAATATGACCCGGATCAGTGGTCAGAGGAATACCTGCCAGAACTCGATCGTTCTTCATGATTTGAATGCTGTTTTGTTGCGAACGAAAAAGAAATTGATCCGGACCGACCTTTATTTCGATCGCGAACAGATGTTGATTGCCTCGTTCCTTGTTTTCGAACATAATATCAATCTGCTGGTTTTTGTGAGAAAAGGTTAACCGGCCGGAGAGGATGTCCTCCGGGGTCCAGGATAATCTTGAAGCCAGCCAGCCCACAAGAAGCCATGCATCAAGAGCCGGTTCTTCACCGCTGCTGAACAGGGTAACCTGTTGAATCTGATGCAGTGAATCAGGATCAATATAGTGGGCCATAGCTTCACGCCAGTTGGTTATTCTTCCCCAGGCGTAATCGCTTAATTTTATTTCCTCAACAGAAAGCACGGTTTCCACAAGCGTTTCAATGTTGACCGTACGAAGGAAAGGCGAGTTTACAATTAAACGATTTGTCGATTTTAGCAAAGAATCATAATCCAGTAACTGATCATAAGGCAACATCCACCACAAATATAGCGATAGATTGGGCAATATGAGCGGTAAAATCAATCCGGTCAGGTGTTGACGGCTGTTTTGACCAAAATGCAAAATAATCATTTCCGAACAAATACGTTTTTGATCTGCCTTTTCATGGCAATATGTATACACATGGGCGGCAATCTGTTCCGAAATATTTTGCTCATCAAAAGCCGCAACCACTACCCGGCCGGGATGATAAGGCACAACGTGATGGAGAAGCTCGAGGATTTTATCGAGCAGAGATACTTCACAGGTCACGCAAAAATTAATCGTGCTATATCTGACAAGGTCCTGCTTGAGTTCAGACGCCTTTTGCTCCCAAATCTCATGTAGGTAATTTTCAATTTTATCGACGGGCACTTTTTTGCCGGGGATTGTCATAGACGCCTCCACAAACGACCCTGTGTTTCAATCCAATCATCGACTTTATTGGGTCCCCAGCTGCCGGCCGGATAAGAATGGACCGGAATGTCGGAATCCTCCTGCCATTGGGTCAGAATGGGATTGATAATTTTCCATGCCTGTTCATTTTCATCCGCCCGCGTGAATAACGTCGGATCACCAATCATTGCATCCAGGAGCAATCGCTCATAAGCATCGGGCGGGACCTGGCCGAAACTGGTGCCGTAGCGAAACTCCATGGTAACCGGCCGTATCCGGGTGCGGTAACCGGGAATTTTCGAATCAAAGCTCAAGCTGATCCCTTCATCGGGCTGAATCGTTACCGTCAGGACATTGGCAACCGCTTCTTTCTCGACGTTGTGTCCAAACATGAGAAGGGGCGGTTTTTTAAAATAGATTGCAATTTCAGTGACCTTTTTGGGTAACCGTTTCCCACACCGCAAATAAAACGGAACGCCGGCCCATCGCCAGTTTTCTATCATTAATCTGAGGGCAACATAGGTTTCGGTTTTTGATTGCGGAGAAACATTTTCCTCGTCCCTGTATCCTTTGACGTTGTTGCCATCTATAGAGCCTTCTGCGTATTGTCCCCTTTTGACATCGTTATCAATGTCCGGGCTGAACGATCGCACAGCATGCAACACTTTGACTTTTTCATCTCTTACGGCATTGGGCTCGGTCGTGGATGGAGGCTCCATCGCCACCAAACACAATAATTGCATCATATGATTTTGCACGATATCGCGTAAAATGCCGGTCTCTTCGAAAAAGCCTCCCCGGCCTTCAATACCTATTTTTTCCGAAACCGTGATCTGGATGTGATCGATATATCGTCGATTCCAAATCGGTTCAAAAATAGTGTTGGCGAAACGAAAAACGAGTAAATTCTGCACCGTCTCCTTACCGAGATAATGATCGATACGATAGACCTGGTCTTCATTAAAAACCTTTTGTATCGATCCATTCAACATGCGGGCAGAGTCCAGATCATGACCGAACGGCTTTTCAATAATGACTCTTGTCCAGTGGTCCTGCAAAAACGTCATATCCACTGCGCCGAGGTTATGAATAATGTTATCAAACGCTGATGGTGGTGTCGCGAGATAATAGAGGACATTGTTATCGATTTCTTCAAGCCGGTTCTTAAGACGCTTGAAATCGTCCGCTTCAGAGTAGGCACCGCGAAAATAGGAAATCCGCTCTAAAAAGTGTTCAATGCTATCTGATGACGTCTCTTCTGAAGCGATCGTTTTTTCGACAGCCTTGCGAAAAGAGTCGTCCGAATTTTCACTGCGGGCAAAGGCGATAATATCAAATTCCTTTGGAATAAATCCTTGTTTGAATAGGCTGAACAGGGCCGGCATGAGTTTGCGTTTGGTCAGATCACCGGTGGCTCCAAAAATGACCAGTGTGTTTTTATCAGCGATTTTTCTTATCCTCAAGCCTTCTTCCAGAGGATTTTTCTTTTCGGATTTCATATTATGCCTTATATTGGTTTCCTTTACTTTTCAATATAACAAAAATAAAGGGATTTGCAACAATCAAATAGCAAGTGTTTGCAAAATTCAATTGGCGTTGGTATAATAGAGTTAAACTGAGAGGATACTATGCTAAAAAATTTGACTTTGGTGATTCTGCTGATCGGAATACTTTTACTGTCATATGCCTTTTTAATCGAACCCTACCGGCCGGTGGTCGAAAAAATAGAAATCGCAAGTAACCAACTCGGCAATCTCTCCAAACCTGTTACAATCGTACAACTCTCCGATTTGCATATCAAGCATTTCGGAAATTATGAAAATCGCGTTGTCAAAAAAGTGAATCAACTCCAGCCAAATCTAATCATTATCACCGGTGATTTATGCAAACATTCAAGGCTTTATGAAAATCCTCAAAGCAGTTCCTTCAAAGTACAACTGCAGAGCATTGTCGAATTTCTAAACGCTTTAAAAGCACAAAACGGCATATATATTGTTCGCGGCAACAATGATTTCAGCGACAACAAAGAGAGCAGCGATCTGTTGCTGGATGAAATTGCAAAAACAAAGGCCACGGTATTGACCAACTTGAAAAAGAAAATCGAGGTTATGGGAGACACCCTTGTTTTGGCAGGCATAGACTTTCCCGATTTTTATCACAAAGTGGTTACCGATTTCTATGTTGCCAAAAACAGGAAAAATGCTGCCCTGGTTTCGCGGGCATCTGCAAAAAATTCCTATTCGCATTATTATCCGCACAGCCGGGACTCTTTTAAAAACTACACCTATAGCGGCAGGATGAAACAATCCAGCAGGGACGGCGGCATCGGAGCGACGTTCTATTCACACTTGGACCGCGGATACGACCGCTTTTACAGAATACGGTCACATCCCGATTTCCCGGAATTCCATCTCTCTCCCCATGGTACACGAATCAGAAATCAAAAGTTGAACAGCGGTGTCATTCCGGAGGTCAATACCTGGTATTGCTTCAAGATCAAGGTTGAAAATAACAGAGAGAGAACCGATATTTTTGCGAAAATCTGGCGACAAGATGATCGCGAACCCGCTGAATGGCAAATTGAAGCAAAGGATTCATCGGAAACCAGACTGGTAAATGGAACGATCGGGGTATGGAGCGCCAAAGCCGGCATGCATTATTTTGATGATTTGACCGTATATACGGAAAACGACACTCTTAGTCATAATGACTTTGAACATATCGAATCCGGCAAAGACCCCTTTCAATGGATTGATATGAACTTTGAAGATCAAATTCTTCCCTTTTTGACAGCCGGGGTAAAAAAGAATGACTTTACAATATTACTGGCCCACTCACCCGATACCTTTTTAAAAACAAAAGACCTTCCTGTTGATCTGGTTCTCAGCGGTCATACACACGGGGGACAGGTCCGCCTTCCGTTTATTGGAACTATATATTCACAGACTGCACTGGGTCCGGATATTAGCCAGGGGCTTTTTCGCCGTGATCATTCCCTTCTTTATATTAACCGTGGGATCGGCACAATTCTCATCCCCGTTCGCTTCCTCTGCTCTCCGGAAATTACACTTTTTACACTCAGACCTGCGGAAAAACCGCTGCAGCTGTCAGGGCCGTCCGTGAAACCCTTTAACCACTAGTCCGATTCAAACACATCATTTTTTTATCCCGCCTCAGTTCCGGTTTTGTTGTGGTGATAAATCGACAAATTCAAAAATGTCCTGATTTTCCTTTTGACACAGTCGGTCAGTATTGCGTTTTGTGCCAAAATGTATAGACACATTTTTTTTACAGGTGTCATATTTTTGGCACTATGTTTGAATGTATGTAGAGTGTGAACAAAGCAAAACATTCATTTAGATATTATTTTACATAAAGTTAACGCAAAAAAGAAAGACGGAATTCGTGGCACAAGGTAAACAAAAAATTATTTACTCTCCCCTTTATGCCACAAATTTAACAGTATACCAAAAGCGGCAATGGACTGATAAATTCAATACCTCTCCGATGTTAAAAAAATGATCGGAAAACCGAGTTTAACAGTTGTTTGCCGAGAAAGCAAACTCATTTTTAAGGGAGAAAATGGTGATGAGAAGATTTAAAAGGTCTAAAAATTCAGCGGGCGGATTGGAGGTTCTACTCATACTCCTGATTACAGGGTGGACTTGCCTGGCGCTTGCCGGGGAATTGGAATTTCCTCCTCAAGCTTCTATGGTTACGTTGCAAACCAACGGACCTCATTCGCCACTGACCAGCGGCGACTGGTGGACCAGCACCCAGATTCAGGAGAACGATCAGAAACAACACTGTTTTGAAATTTATGTGCCGAGATTTGTGCGGGATGATTTCCCCATTGAATTATTGCTTTATGATCCTGAAAGCTTTTCTACCGGTGAAGACTTTGATCAAATGGGCGGGGCATCCTGGGATACAACAACATTTACACTGATTGCCCCAAATAATATATCTATTATTCAAAACATCGCGTTTGAGCCGGTATCGGAAACATCCGAACAATGGGTTCCATTCGCTACATTTACCACTCAGGATTATGGCTTTGGCATTTACAAGCTTTACGTTACAACAGGTCATAATGACGAGAACAGCTATCGTTTGAAAATACGGCAAAACAATCCGGATGGCATTGCCAACAACGGAGACGAAATCACCATGGCCGCCCGCAAGGGGTTATACCGCCATCGCGAAAGTGGCTGTGCAACCTACTGGTTTTATCCGTCAATCGAAAAAACGCTTTCCCTTTTGAACTTTGACATGGACAATGAGACCAGCCTGCATTACAGCGATCCGTATGGGGGGCGGTATCTCGGCACTATTTCAGGCGAGGCTGTCTGGAATAATAACGCGGCCACGTTCAATAACAACGATGGAGATCGCTTTGTCGATCCCATAGCAGGATGGTGGAAGGCATACGCCTGCGTCGAAAGCAATAACCCCTACATCTTTTTCCCCGATAAAGCCGTATTTATTGATCAAAAACCCTCTTTTCCAAGACTGTTTGTACAAATAAGCAACGGTGTCAATCGTCTTTCACTATACGACGAGTCCACATATTCGATTACCATCAACAATGCGGGAAGCGGGCCGGCATTGCATATCTCCGTAACCGATACGATACCGCCCGGAAGCAATTATGCCGATGCCGGCGGATATCACAACCACGTCATCAATAACCGGCAAAACTATGTAGAGTGGTTTATCGATCGACTCGCTCCCGGCGAGAGCAAAACGCTTACGATCACATTGGAAGTACATGACGAAACTATTGAACAGCTCACAAATTCCGTCATACTGAAATGCAGCGATATCATGTTCAATGATTATCATATCCAAAGCAATGTGGATATCGATCAGATCGGTCAATGCAGTAATATCGGTGAATTTGTCTGGGCCGACCAAAATGGAAACGGGCTGCGCGATGACAGTGAGCTCGGATTGCCCGGAATCATTCTGCAATTGCTCGATGCTGATGGCAATATCGTTGAAACCGCGGTAACGGATGAAAACGGGCACTATTATTTTTATTGTGTAAATCCCGGCCAATATTCCATTACAATGGACAACAATTCCATTCCACTCGGTTTTCGTATCAGCACACACAGCCTGCCGATGATGATTTCGCTGGGATCCAATATGACCTTTAATTCCGCAAATTTTGGGTTTGCAGGCACGCACTACCCGATAGAACTGAGCAGCTTTACAGCCGAATTTTTCAACAATGCAGTGCAAATCAACTGGATAACGCAATCGGAAACGGAGAACTATGGATATCACCTCTACAGATCCGAACAAAAGGAGGCGAACTATGCTCAAATAACCTCGCAGCTGATTCCCGGTGCAGTAAACAGCAACTCGGAGAAGAGATACACATTCAGGGATGAAACAGTAAAAAGCCAAAAAACATATTATTATAAACTTGCGGATATCAGC
>CAZSOP010000086.1:2994-11512 GCA_964608385.1 uncultured Cytophagia bacterium | reverse complement strand
TCAAAGTAAAGTACTTAAAAATAAATTAACCGGCAAGAAAGAAACCGGGGCGGTAGCTGAATTTATTATCATGCAGGCAGTTGATACATTCGTTGCCAAAGGGCGATTGAAATGTTCGCGGATACGTATTGGAAATCGTTTTTATTTTGACGGTCTTTCGGCGACGGTTGTTAACCGCGATGAGGATATTTTTTATTTGCAATTCGATCAGCCGGTAAAGGATATTATCGATCACTATTATTACCCAAATCCGCCCTATATCCATCGCCGTGTCGGCGATGAATATCAAACCGTGTATGCAGAAAAGGGGGGATCTCTGGCTGCCCCCACAGCCGGATTGCATTTTACACCGCATCTCATGCGATCATTAAAGAAAAAAGGCGTCATCTTTACCAGTATTACTTTGCATGTCGGATTTGGGACCTTTCTGCCGATACGGGATAATAATATCATCGATCATAAAATGGAAGCCGAATACTATGAAATCAATGCCGGCGCCGCAGAACTGATCAATAACGCCAAACGCTTGTTTATTGTGGGAACCACAACGCTGAAAGCGCTGGAATCTGCTGCCCGTAAAAACGGAAAAGTCACGGCAAAAAGCGAATTTTCCGATCTTTTTATATATCCCGGCTTTCGCTTTCAGCTTCCGGTTAAGGGTTTGATCACCAATTTTCATCTTCCCAAATCCTCGCTGATTTTGCTTGTTAGCGCTTTTTATGGGTGGCCCCGGTTAAAGCACGCTTATGAGGTTGCGGTGAAAAAAGGCTACCGGTTTTTCAGCCTGGGTGATGCGACACTTTTTCTCAAGTAAATTTTTTCGTACCGAACCCGGTAAAAGTCGAATTGATTCGGTGATTGGAATATAGTACATATTATTTATAAATTTTAACCTCAATGCGGAAAATCTGATTTGCATAAATTATATTTACCCCTTTCCAGGCACGAGGTGAAACGTGCCGTGGAGCGCAGCTGCCCGCCCCGTATTCCTCTGGCTCTGGCCAAATTCTGGGGCCAGGGATTCGTGGAAAATCATGGCAAACACCTGAACGCATTTGACCGCTATCCCGATGATGTCGACATGCTCTGGATTCAACCCTTACAGGTTGATAAAATGAACCTGTCGTGGTCCGTAAATGAAGGCAAGGCTCGCGATTCTGCTTCTGTTATCCGGGATTGGTCTCAGCTCGATGAGTTTATCGATAAACTCCCCGATCCCGAAACGGATGCGCAAATCGATGCACTGGCGGATCAGGCCGCTAAGGCTCAGCAGCAGGATCGATATAGCCTTTTTTGCTGGTGGCGATTCTTTTTCGAACGATCGTGGGCATTACGCGGCATGGAAAATCTTTTGACCGACTATTATCTGTATCCGCGTCAGGTCCACAAGCTGCACGACGCCCTTTGCGATCTTTATTGCGGTTACATCGAACGGGCTGTGAAAACGCTTAAACCCGATGCTTTTTTTACCAGCGATGACCTCGGTCATCAAAGCCAACCCATGTTGAGTCGTGATCTTTTCGAAGAATTTTTATACCCCTATTACAGGCGCGTTGGCGAGGTGCTGCAGAGACATGGACTCCACTGGTGGCTGCACAGCTGCGGCAACAATACACCATTACTGCCGGATTTGATTCGGGCCGGAGTCGATGTCTTTCATCCGGTGCAAAAACATACAATGGATTATGAATTCATTGCCAAAGAATTTGGCCGCGATCTTGTCTTTCTGGTCGGCATTGATGTACAGAATTTATTGCCCTCCGGATCACCACAGCAGGTGCGCGAGGAGGTCGAACGAATCATCGATATATTTGATGCTCCGGATGGCGGATGCTGTATCGGTGCCGGTAACGGTATCTTGGCCGATACGCCTTTGGAAAATATACACGCTTATCTGCACCACGTTCTTGACTATGGTTCTAACCATCGTAAGCGGTTCAAATAAATAGCAGGATACCTTTATGGAAAAACAATTTATTGATGGCAACAGTACATTTATAGAATGGAATAATCATAAAAATGACATTTGTATACTGCCGGTCGGGGCGATGGAGCAGCATTCGCTGCATTTACCGCTGGTGACCGATTCCCTGCTCGCCATGCATTTTGCCACTTTTCTTGCTGAACAGCTGCAGGCAGCGCTTTTACCCGTTCTCGGCATTGCCACCAGTTATGAACACAGCGGTTTTCGCGGCACGTTTAGCCTTAAACCGGAAACGCTCATGTCTGTTATTCGGGATATTGCCGGAGAAGCGGAAAAACAGGCCTTCCGGACGCTGATCATCTTTAATTATCATGGCGGAAATTTCAGCCTGATGCCCGTGGTACGGGACTGGAACCGCCGGGATCGACCGCTTAAAATAATACTTTATTTTCCCCGCAATATGCCGCGTGACAATGCCGAGCTTCATGCCGGTGAATGGGAAACCTCCCTGATGATGCATCTTTATCCCGAGTTGGTTAAAAATGAATCCGCAGATATTACAGAACCCAAATGGCTACAACAAGAGTTTCAGCCGCCTGATTTGAACACGTTTGGCGTCGGCCATATTGCCGCACAGGGTGCTGTCGGTTTTCCAAGCCGGGCCAGTGCGGAAAAGGGGAAAGAGTATGCTGAATGGATTCAAAAAGACGCGGTAACCTGGATAAACCAGCGTCTCGAGTGGTTGCAGAAACAGCGCAACTACAGCGGCCGGGGAGGGGTAACGTTGCGTTTACTCGACAGCGATGATCTGGAACGGGCAATGGAATTGAAATCCATGGCCAACTGGAACCAAACCCGCAGGGATTGGCAGCATTTTTTGGATTTTTCTCCAAAAGGATGTTTTGCGGCGATCAAAAACGGAAAGGTGACCGGAACCGTCACCACAACCGAATATAAAGATCTGGCATGGATCGGAATGGTGCTGGTGGATGCCGCAGTCCGGCGTCAGGGAATAGCCACCCGTTTGCTTTCAGCAGCGGTAGAGCATCTGCAGCATATCTCGAGTATAAAGCTGGATGCAACTCCGGAAGGAATGACGGTATACGAGCGGCTCGGTTTTACACACGAGTTTAAAATTCTGCGGTTGACCAGCTCTCGGCTTTTGTTTAATCCTTCCGTATTACCCCTGGAAATGGTTCGGCAAATCAATGAAAACGATCTTAAAGAGATCATCGACTATGATGCTGATGTATTTGGGCAGCCGCGCGGCCAGGTGTTAAAGGCGCTTTATTCGGATTATCCTGAATTCGCCCTTGTATTCAGCAGAGGGGGTTCTATTGGTGGCTATTGTTTCGGCCGCCGGGGAAGCTCGTATCTTCAGATCGGACCACTGGTCGGCCAAAATTTAGGTGCCGCCCGTATTCTTTTGGCTGCATTCTGCCGCCAGGCGGGGGAAAAGGAGCTGCTGATCGATGTTCCCGAGCACAATGATGATTGGTTGCAATTTCTGCAGCAGTCCGGATTTCAAGAAAAGCGATATTTTATTCGAATGGTTAAAGGGTCAAACCGATATGCCGGCAATATCAAACAACAGTTTGCCATTGCCGGTCCTGAAATCGGCTGATTCAAGTCGGGTACAGGCGGTTACAATCCTGCACATTGCTAATAGTCACCAATAATTTTAACCAAAACGCGTTTGCGCCTGCGGCCGTCGAATTCACCGTAAAAAATTTGTTCCCACGGTCCGAAATCGAGTTTTCCCTCGCTTATGGCTACCACCACCTCGCGTCCCATTACCTGTCTTTTCAAATGAGCATCACCATTATCCTCGCCGGTGCGGTTATGACGGTACCGGTCGACCGGTTCGTGAGGTGCCAGTTTTTCCAGCCACTCTTCATAATCCTGATGCAATCCGCTTTCATCGTCATTGATGAAGACCGATGCCGTGATATGCATGGCATTGACGAGGAGCAGTCCCTCAGTGACGCCGCTTTCGCTGAGACATTCTTCGACGTTTGGGGTGATATTGATAAATGCACGCCGGGTGGGAACATTAAACCATAATTCTTTGCGATAGCTCTTCATGCAACCTCCGCTGGGATGTTAGAGTTGTTCATTTGCTCATGATATAGTATACAGGGATTTGTGCTGTTTTTCAAGGAAAATCAGAGTTTTTTCTGTCGTTTATCAAGCTCGAAAAGCTCCTCAATAATACCCCTTGCGCTCTTAAGAGGCGTGAGACGGCTATCCGGATCGGCACTCCATTCAATGGGAAATTCACAAATCCGGTATCCGGCTCTGTACGCCAGCATGATGATTTCAATATCGAATAGAAATCCATTGCACTGACTTGCACCGTATAATTCCCGTGCAAGCTCTCCGGGATAGAGCTTAAAACCGCATTGGGTATCGGTCAGAGCAGGGATGCGGTAGAGCGTTTTGAACAAAACTCCCATGACGAAACTGATCAGGCGGCGTAGCCGTGATTGCGGCCGGTGGATGATGCTCCCGGGCAGTTTTCTTGAGCCGTGGGCGATATCGCAACATTCTTTATTCAGATAATGGGTGCCGCTTAAAATATAGCGAAAAGGCGTGCACAATCCACTATCGGCAAACATGACAACAGTACCGGAACTCTGCAGAATGCCGGTTCTGACCGCAAATCCTTTCCCCTTGTGTTTTTTTTCGCCCAGGACTTTGACCGGCGTATTGACCAGGAAGATGCTATTGCGCGCCTGCTCACGGGTGTCATCTTCACTGCCATCGTCTACAATAATGATTTCACCTTTAATAGCGTGATTTTGGAAAAATTGATCTGCAGCCAGTACATCCTTGTGCAGTTTGGCGCTTTCATTATAAACCGGTATGATTAAAGAAAGAATCATGAAAAATCATCATTTTTAACGGTTAAGGGAGCAAGGCGGATCGTAATGATACCGGCAAAACTCGCCGGCCCGGAGTGTCGACTTTGCTCTGCTCAGCAAGATCGCCGAGCGCAAAGCGCTGATGGTTCTATCCAAGATACTCATTTTTGTGATTGAATGCAATATGCGCTGGAAAATGGCAGCTGATGTCTATGACAATACTGTGGATACTGAAATAACTCGTAAATCATTTTGATTTTTTAAAATAAATATATAAATTCATGGCAATCCGAATTTTTATTTTGATTGCAAAAGCAATAATTCTGATTTTTTAATCCGCACCAGCAGGGAGTTACGAATGATAAACGAAAAAAAACTGAATCGTCGTTGTTTTCTGAAAAAACTGTCTGCCGGCGTGGCAACCGGACTTGCGGCTCCTGCCTTTGTTCCTGCTTCTGCTTTGGGAAAAAATGCTACAGTGGCGCCGAGTAATCGAATTGCCATGGCGGCTATTGGTGTTGGGTGGATGGGAACTGAAGATTTATCCTGGTTTCTCGGGGAACACGATGCCCAGGTTGTGGCGGTCTGCGATATTGATCGCAACCATTTGCTCAATGCCAAAAAACTGGTTGATCAAAAATATGGCAATACTCATTGTGCAACTTTTCATGATTTTCGCAATGTGTTGGCACGAACCGATATCGATGCGGTTATTCTGGGACTGCCGGATCACTGGCACTCCATTCCGGCGATCCTGGCGGCAAAATCCGGTAAGGATATATACGCTGAAAAACCGCTATCCCATACCCTTCCCGAGGGGCGCGCAATGTGCGATGCTGTGGAACGATACCAGCGCATTTGGCAAACCGGCAGCTGGCAGCGCTCTGAAGCCAACTTTCGCTTTGCCTGTGAGCTGGTACTCAATGGCCGTATCGGTAAGGTGCATACCGTACAAGTCGGCTTGCCGAGTGGCCATACCGATTTTGCCGGCACCAAAGGACAAGATGAATTGAAACCGCCGCCTCCTGAACTGGACTATGATTTCTGGCTGGGACCGGCACCCTATTTTCCCTATGCCGTTTCTCGTATTCATAAAAACTGGCGCTGGGTACTGGATTATGGTGGCGGCCAGCTCATGGATTGGGTCGGACACCATGTCGACATCGCCCATTGGGGCCTCGGTTTTGATGATTCCGGACCCTATGAGCTTGAAGGATATGGCGACTTTCCGGAATCGGGACATTATAACGCACCCACCCGCTACCGCCTGACCGCCAAATATCCCAAAGATATTACCATGATTATTGCCGGCGGCCATGAGGATATTAAAGGCGGAACAAAATGGATTGGTGATAACGGCTGGGTCCATGTTGACCGGGGTGTGCTTGAGGCTTTTCCTGAAACCCTCCTGTCTGAAAAATTTGATCCTGGAGAAATTCACCTGCTCAACTCTCCGGGGCATACCCGTAATTTTCTCGATTGTGTTAAAAGCCGGCAACAAACCCTTACGCCCTGCCATGTCGCTCACCGGTCGGCGACGCCGGGCCATCTGGGTATGGTTGCCATGATCCTCGGTCGTAAGCTGCGCTGGGATCATAAAACGGAAACGGTTATCGATGATCCCCAGGCCAACACGTTGCTCGGTAAAGCCATGCGGGCACCCTGGCATTTATAAACGATAATGATAAGGATAATGTAATGCTAAAATACAATATAATTATACGAACGGTTGTTCTGATCCTCCTGTTCGGTGCTGCATCCGGTTCCTGGCTTCAACCTCCAGTCATC
The DNA here is from genome assembly GCA_964608385.1 of uncultured Cytophagia bacterium. GTDB lineage: Bacteria > Zhuqueibacterota > Zhuqueibacteria > Residuimicrobiales > Oceaniaggregativiventaceae > Oceaniaggregativivens_A. The sequence continues at coordinate 4,936 of CAZSOP010000086.1, read as the reverse complement.
TATGCATTTTCTGTTGATCAGGTAGAAGAACGTGCTGTTCAGTTGCTCGAAAGCATCAGATGGTATGAATTCGGTATGGACAGATCACTCATTTATGAGCTGCAAGTACTGATCACTGAAAACGATGATCCGGAAACACAAAAGCGACTGGAAATGCTGCTGCTCGATTTTCTCCGCTCCGATGCGACGCCGGCCTCCAAACAGATGATTGGTAAGAAACTGAGCCTTTTCGCTACCGGGGACTCTGTTCCTGTGCTCGGTGAGCTGCTGCGGGTTGATGCAACATCTGATATGGCGCGATACGTGCTGGAAAGAATTCCAAACGCCGACACCGCTGTAGAAACCGTTTTGATCGATGCCCTGAAAACAAGCACCGGAAAAACCCAAATCGGTATCATCAATTCTTTGGGCAAATGCGGCGGAAAGAGAACGCTTCCGCTGTTGGGAAAAAGTCTCCGTGCTTCCCAACCCGATATCGTTCGTGCTGCCATCGCCGCACTGGCCGGAATTGCAGATGAACAATCGGAAACCATTCTCTGGGAAGCCCTGGACGATGTCAAAGCGGTACCAAAATCAACTATTTGGGATGCTATTCTTCAATGCGCCGAAAGCAGGCGGCTAGAGGGAAATTCCCTTGAAGCGAAAAGAATCTATGAAACCGTCTTCAATACCTCGGATTCTGAAATTATCCGGATTGCGGCATTACGCGGTATGGTGTTATCTGATCCCTCAAACGGCGGAAAGCTTCTAATGCGGATATTCGAAAGCGGGGAAGCGTCATTGCAGGAGGCTGCCATAGGACTGATAGATCAAACCGATCCCATGTTGACGGCATCAGCCATACTTTTAGTTTTTCAAACGCTGCAAACCCGGCAGCAATCCCAGCTGCTCGACGTGCTGGCCAAGACCGGAAATAAGGCTTATTTGGACGTTGCCCGTCAGGGACTGGGGTCTCAGTTCCACATCGTGCGATTGGCTGCGTTGCGCTCTCTGCGCGCTCTCGGTGATGTTTCAATGCTACAACCGGTGGCGATCGTGGCAGCCATCGGCCCCCGGGTGGAAAAGCTGGAAGCAGAGACAACGCTCGCCCGCATGACCGGTGAAGGGGTGGAACGTAAAATAATCGATCTGATCGCCAAAGCCGAACGAGATCTCAGAGCAGTAATGATCGAAGCGGCTGCTGAACGAAATTTATACCGGGCTGTTCCCGCTTTGCTGCAGGCAGCTAAAGATAGTTTGGATATTATTCGCGTCACTTCGATCAAGGCGCTGGCAGAGCTTGCCCGTCCCCAGGATTTACCGGCAATGACGAAAATATTGCTTGCATCACAATCCGCATCCGAAACCACTCATGCTGTTGATGCTCTTTCAAAAGCCGCAATGCGAATCGACAATCCCGCCGAACGCAGCAGTGCCATTTTAACCACCTACGACGGTTCCGGTGATGCTGAAGACAAGATGGCTGTTCTCAGGGTTTTAGGCAATATCGGCGATCCGACATCGCTTTCTTTTATCAACGCCGCTCTCGAGGATGCGAACGAAGAGGTACAAATCGCCGCTATTCGGGCGCTATCAGAATGGCCCAATGCCGAGGTGCTGGACATTCTCTACAACATTGCCCGGAATACAAGGCAAACGCGTCAACAGATCCTGGCGGTACGCGGCTATATTGATCTGATCAAAAGGGATCAATCCAGCCCCGCTTCTGAAAAAGTCAAAAAGCTGGAGGATGCATTCGAGCTCTCGACAAGGCCCCAGGAAGATCGAATGATACTCTCGGCATTGGCAGAAGTTGATACTCTACAAGCCATGAAAATCGCCATAAACCATTTGACCGATCCGGACGTTAAAAATGAAGCGGCAATGGCTGTTATTCAGCTTGCTGAAAAATTGCAGAGCGATTATCCCGATCAGGCGGAATCAGCCTGCCGGCACATTTTGA
>CAZSOP010000086.1:0-2894 GCA_964608385.1 uncultured Cytophagia bacterium | reverse complement strand
AGTTGTCGAAAATTAATGGATATAGGATAGAAAAAAAGGAACAGCTTATGGATGCTATATCAGACAAAAGAGGAAACATGTCCCGACGTAAATTTATGGGCGGATTTGCTGCTACAGCCGCTACGATATCAATCGTTCCGCGGCATGTCCTGGGAGGACCGGGAGAAACAGCCCCGAGCGACAAGTTGAATGTCGCTTGTGTGGGTATAGGAGGTAAGGGATTCAGCGATAGCGAAAAAATGGGCACTGAAAATGTGATTGCTCTGTGTGATGTAGATGAACGACAAGCTTTTGAATTACGCGGTGAAGAGGAAAAAAATGCCTACATCCTTTATCCCAAGGCAAAACGCTATAAAGATTTTCGCAGGATGCTGGAGAAGGAAAAGGAGATAGAGGCAATTACGGTTTCAACCCCGGATCATACACACGCCGTCATTGCAATGGCGGCTATCCGCATGGGCAAGCATCTCTTTGTACAGAAACCATTAACCCACACCGTTCAGGAAGCTCGGGAGCTGGCCGATGCAGCCAGAAAGGCCGGCGTCGTAACCCAAATGGGTAATCAGGGCCATGCCGGCGAGGGCGGACGCCTCATCTGTGAATGGATTTGGGACGGTGCTATCGGTGATGTTAAAGAAGTACATATCTGGACCAATCGACCGATATGGCCGCAAAATCTGACTCCCCCTGAAGAGGTTCCCTCTGTGCCGCCGGCATTGGACTGGAATTTGTGGCTGGGACCGGCCGCCTGGCGTCCCTATCATCCCGCTTATGTTCCGTTTAGCTGGCGTGGTTGGTGGGACTTTGGTACAGGTGCTCTTGGCGATATGGGTGCGCATTTGATCGATCATGCGTACTGGCCTTTGAAACTGAAATATCCTGTCAGCGTCCATGCTTCTTCTACGGAATTTACCAAAGATTCTCCGCCGATGGCTGAGATCATCACCTACGAATTCGCAGCGCGGGAAAATATGCCACCGGTCACCCTGACCTGGTATGACGGCGGCCTGACACCGCCACGCCCCGCCGAACTCGAACCGGGACGTCGGATGGGTGATGGCGGCGGCGGATTGCTCTTTGTCGGTACCAAAGGAAAACTGATGTGTGGTACCTACGGCCGTGGACCGCGTCTGATCCCGGAAACGGCTATGAAAGAATACAACCGCCCTGAAAAAACGCTGGAACGCTCACCCGGTATTCATGAGGAGTGGATCAAAGCCTGCAAAGAAGGAAAACCCGGTCTGGCGACGACCAATTTCGATTACTCCGCACCTTTGACCGAGACCATGCTGCTCGGAAACATTGCCGTGCGCAGCAAAGAACACAATAAGGTTCTGCAATACGACGGCGAAAAAGGCGAAATTATCAATTTGCCGGAGGCCAATGAATTTATGCACATGCCTTACCGGGATGGCTGGTCTCTGTAGAACCTTGAAATCATCGAGTTTGATTATAATATCCCCGTGTCTGCAATTTAGGTTACCATACCGATATGGAACCGGGATTTTTAAAAATATCAGGACAGAATCAATGGATTTACATGATGAAAAATGAAATGTTATCTGGGAAAATCAAAAGACGCGACTTTATTAAAACCACAGCAGCAGCAACGACCGCCGGTGTGCTGGCACCCTATGTACATCGTGGACACGCTCAGCTGAATAATTCGGACGAGTTACGCATCGCTCTGCTGGGGGCAGGTTCACAGGGGCAGGTCCTTATGAACGCTTGTCTGAAAATCAAGGATATACGCTTTGGGGCTGTATGTGATATCTGGGAAGCCTATAATCAGCGCCGCGCGACCCGTATTCTGCAAAAATACGGTCATGAGGTTACCCCCTATATCGATTACCGCGATATGCTGGCCAAAGAAAAGGATTTGGATGGGGTTCTCGTCGCCACGCCTGACTTTTGGCATGCCGATCATACTGTCGGCTGTCTCGAATCCGGCCTGCATGTCTATTGCGAAAAAGAGATGTCCAACACGCTCGAACAAGCCAGGCGTATGGTCAAAGCCGCCAGAAAGACCGGCAAACTCTTGCAGATCGGCCACCAACGGCGCAGCAATCCGAGATATTTGCACTGTTATGACAAACTGATCAAAGAAGCGCAAATATTGGGCAAGCTTACCAGCATAAACGGTCAATGGAACCGTTCTGTTCAACCCGACCTCGGCTGGCCGCGGAAATATGCCATTCCCCCGGCCGTTCTGAGACGCTTTGGTTTTCAATCCATGCATCAGTTCCGCAACTGGCGCTGGTTTAAAGGATTGGGGGGAGGACCTATTGTCGATCTGGGATCACATCAGATAGATATCTTTAACTGGTTTGTTGAGGGACTTCCACATGCGGTTATGGCCAGCGGCGGTACCGATTATTATGATAAAGCAACCCACGAATGGTATGACACCGTGATGGCCATCTACGAATATAAAACCCCGGGTGGTATCATTCGGGCCTATTACCAAACTCTGACGACAAATAGCAGTGAAGGATATTTTGAAAACTTTTTGGGTGATGAAGGCACCTTGCACATATCGGAATCTGCCGGCAGGGGAGGGATGTACCGCGAACCCTCGTCGCCCTCGTGGGAGAAATGGGTGGAAATGGGATATCTCGTTGCACCAGAACCGCAAGACCTTACCGCCTCCACCGCTGTGCTGGATGTTCGCGAAACCATCGCACCGCCGGAGCACGAGTTGCCGGTGGTTTTTAATGATCCGTATCATAAACCGCATCTGCAAAATTTCTTTAATAGTATACGCGGTCTGGAAACGCTTAATTGCGACCACGACCACGGTTATGAAACTGCGGTTGCGGTTCTAAAAGTAAATGATGCGGTCAAAGCCGGACGCAGACTCGTCTTCGATCCAAAAGAATTCAAAGTCTAACTGG
>CAZSOP010000085.1:0-11526 GCA_964608385.1 uncultured Cytophagia bacterium | reverse complement strand
GTTTCCCACACCCATTGGGATCGCGAATGGCGATATCCTTTTCAGGAATTCCGTATGCTGCTGATAGATATGTTCGATGAGCTCATCGACCTGCTGAATACAAATCCCGATTATAAATATTTTTTGCTCGATTCACAAACCATGCCGCTGCAAGATTATTTGGAAATCAAACCCGAAAGAGAGCCCGAACTCAGAAAGCTGGTCAGGGAGGGCAGGATTCATATCGGTCCCTGGTATACCCTGCCGGATACACCGGAGATCAGCGGAGAGTCTATTGTCAGAAATTTGCTCAAGGGGATGCTGATTACCGAAGAATGGCAAGGCCAAAAATATTCCGGCTATAGCCCTTTTTCCTTTGGTCAGTCTTCGCAGATGCCGCAGATTTATCTGGGGTTTGGTCTGGATCATATGTTCTTCTATCGCGGTAACTCCTCGCAGGTAACGGATCAGGAATTCATCTGGGAAGCTCCGGATGGAAGCCGTATTTTGGGTATGCGCTCGGTGAATCCCTATGGACGGGCGAACTGGTACGTTCGCGTTTATCGTCCGGTGGCTCTGAACAAATGGCCTTTTGAGTGGGATTATCACTGGCGGGAAGGTCAACTGCCTTTTCATCCCTGTGACGAAGAGCTGCAGCATTTCGATTATTGGCTTCTCGATGGCAATCATCTGGATCATCTTTATCTCGAGAATCTTCCCAGAGCTCTGAAAGAGATCAAGGAAGATGCCAAAAAGGATGCCACCACCAACCAGCTTCTTTATCTCGATGGAATGGATCAGGTCAATGCCTATCCCGGAACAGCCGAGATTATAGAGCATGCAAACAAGCTCAAAACCGGAGACACTTATAAGCACAGCTCATTTCATGACTTTGTGCAGGCGGTCAAAGCAGAAAAACCGAATCTGAAAACCGTCAAAGGCGAGTTTCGCTATACCATGAAAGAAGGGATGTGGCAAAACCTCTTTCCGGGTATGCTCTGTGCTCGTATGTACCTGAAACAGCAAAACCGCGACTGTGAGATTAAATTGCAAAAAAACGCCGATACCTGGTCGGCAATAGCTGAGCGGTTGGGAATGGAGTTCCCCAAAGGCATGATGGACCTGGCCTGGAGTTATCACTTTGCCAATCAATCACATGACAGTATTGCCGGGTGTAGTGTGGATGAGGTGCATGAAGATGTTGAATACCGCAACCGTCAGGTAAAACATCTGGCGGACAATATCGCTCGTAAATCCATGGCGCATATTGTTACCCGTATCGACAATACTTCTCTTGCCGACGATGCGGTTTGTCTGCTTGCCTTTAATCCAACTCAATTTCAGAGAGACGAGGTCGTCACTGCCGTTATCGATGTTCCCGAGGAAACCGAGGCGAAATGGTTTACTCTGGAAGATGATGCGGGTAACGAGCTTGATGTACAGTTTATCCGGGATCATAAATTCGGGCCGATTATCAAGAATCCATACGAATTTCCCGTTCCCTACAAAGCCAGGCGGTTTCATTGTGCCGTTGATCTTAAAGGGGTGCCTGGCCTGGGGTATAAAACATTTTTGGTCAAACCCCAACCGGGTCAAAAAGTTAATTTTAAGAGCCTGTCACCCGGGGTGAATCAGCTTGAAAATGAATTTCTCCATGCCGAAATCCTTGCAGACGGACGCATAGATCTGAAAAACAAGGAGACCGGCAGGCTCTATCGCGGCTTGCATTATTTTGAGGACCGATCCGATGTCGGCGATCACGCCACGCAAAGACCTGCAGATGAGGATGAGATTATTACCAGCATCGGAGCAACCGCTGAAATCGGCAAAACGCTGGATGGACCTCTTATGGTCCGGTATAAGGTAAAAACCACAATGTGGCTGCCGAAAGATGCTTTAAAGGATGGCAGTAAACGCAATCCCGAACGGTTTCCCTGTGAACTCGTTAGTACCATCACGCTGCGCAAGGGGTCCCGCTACCTGGAGATACAAACCAAGCTCGATAATCAGATTCGCGATCACAAGTTACGCGCCATGTTTCCGTCTGCCATGCAAACCGACAAATCCTATTCCGAAACCCATTTTGACGTTACAGAGCGTGATGTTCATCTGCCGGATACTTCCCGGTGGAAAGAACCCATGTTACCGTATTATCCCCAGTATATGTTCTGTGGCGCAGAGGACGGTAATGAGGGGCTGGCTATCCTCAACAAGGGATTACCCGAGTATGCCGTGCACGAAGACGACGATCGAACCATCGGGCTGACGCTTTTACGTACTTATCGCTTTCCCAATATCGGAGCGGATCCTGAAAATGTAGAAATCGATGAAAGCCAGGTGATGTGCCAGTGCCTGCGGCCGTTTACGTATGATTATGCTGTTTTTCCCTATGAAGGGGATTGGCAATCGGCCGGGGTTTATCAGTGGGCCAACCGGTTTAATTTAAACTTGCATTTAAATCAAACCGGTAAAACCAAAGGGCATTTGCCTTCAACGCTCGCATTTATCCGCATTGACCCCGACAGCCTGATATTGTCGGCTGTGAAAAAATCCTCCCGGCGGGAAAGCTTTGTCGTGCGTCTCTTTAATCCCACGGAAGAAACGGTAAAAGGACATATTCGTTTTTGGCACCCTGTCGAAACGGCAAATTATATCAATCTGAATGAAGAGATTGAGAGCGAGGCCAGGGTCGATGGTGACCGTATCGCCGTCACGGCAGGCAAAAACAAGATCATTACGCTTGAAGTCTGTTTTCTAAAATAGCGGATGAGGCTTTTGTACGCTTTACGGCGGTCTTTTGTCGCTTTAGCTGCAGGCGAAAAAGACCGCTTTTATTTTTTCCGAATGAGGGATGGAGACGCATTTTCGAGACCGGCATCCCATTTTTTGTTGGACTCGCGACCCGGCTCGGTGTCGGATGATTTTTTATCTGCAGATGGGGCTGTATTAAAAGTATTATTAGTAATATTATTTTCGGGTTTTGTAACGATTAAAAACCGCAAAGATCGCAGAGGTATCGCTGAGAATTTATTTATTTCATTACTTGATTTGATGAATATTCTTGCACAGATTTTGATGTCATTGGATTATCAATTCTTTTTATAAACACTTTTGATACACCCCCTGCGGGGTATGCACCGGCATCAAACAGGATATTGCGTTTGCTGAAAACAGGAGAGGGCTAACGATGAAATGTCCGCCCCGGTTGTACAGGTTGATCCACCTTTGATGTCATAACCGTTCTGTTGGCTATTCTTTAGGAAATATCCGGTACGCTTTGCCGAACTGTTGCAGAAATTCGACGCTATAAGTGCGAAAGAAATAGGATATGGGTAGCGTGACCACTGCACTGATATAGGGAATAACCAGGAGAATAAAACCGATACAACACGTCATAAAGCCGAGAAAAAAGAGGGCGATGCCGACCACTATTTTTAAAACCAGAATGAGCAGGGCATAGAGGATAAAATGGAGTATCTCTTTTCGAAATAGAACCAGGAAACGGCTCCATGCCTGCCATACACTGATTTTATCGTTGTACATGATCGGAATGATAAAACTGTCCACCATCAGGGCGATGAACACCAATGGCAAGCTGACTGCAAAGACCATGACGATGAGTTTAAGCAAAAAGGGAAGGAGAAAATAAAAGTCATTTCCGGATGGTTCGATCTGTCCGACAAGGGTGAAAAAATAGACCAGCAAAAAGACCACCAGGGCGATAAAAAGCAAACTGAAAATCAGATACCATCCGAATAGAGAATGACCCTGCCGGCGAAATTTATTCCACGGAGCTGAAACCAGTGCCCGTTGATGAATAACATTATCCAGGAACATGAATTTGCCTCTGGCCTGTAGCCAGGCCAGAACGACAAAGATAGCGATCGCGATAAGAATGGCGAAGAAAATAGCAAAAAAGGCCAGCGGATGCTGTACAAGCCAGTTCCACACACTCTCGGGTAAAGAGGCCAGATGTTTAATACCGTTATCGCTATCATAATCCCTTGTACCGCCCATACCGCGGCCTGCGGGTCCTTTCAGGAGGTTGGCGAGGAATGCGGTAAATCCGACGATAATCCAGACTTTTAAATCAAAGGGTTTGAATAGCGCCCGAATCATCCTGCTCCAGGCGTTTTTGAGCGGGGAGGTGTAAGATATTTCCATTTTCTAACTCCTCTGTCTATTATAGAGTTTGTTCGACTCTTGTGTGGCTTTCCTGATTCGATTATCTTCTTGATAATGATTCCGCTATGAAACTATTTTTTTAAATTCATTCAGCGGATTTTTCGGAAAATGCTCATATCTTTAATATACTTTTTTGTTTCGGCTATTCAAAGAAGATATTTTTTAAGATGATGCTGCATAAATCAAATAAATATGCAGACGCAAAGCCGGATTTTTTGCCGACGAAACCATCGTAGAGTATAAAATATCGGTTTCCCGGCAAACAGATGACATGTTGCATTATTTTAAACATAACAGTTTAATCTTGTTCGTCTCGCTGTCGCTTTTTATTGAGAGCACGTAAAAACCCGATGAAACCGGTAATCCCCTGTTGTCGGTACCATCCCACGGGAGGGTATGCCTTCCCTCTGTAAAGTATGTCTGTCCCGTCATGCCATACCATAGCTACCGATTCCCTTACCACATCATCGACAGAAGGAAAGGCTATTTTATCCACGGCAATCGTATCTGCACCAACGATATCGAATAAAGCCGAGTCCATGTGCACGAAAAATGTCTGCACGGATGTATCTGTATTGTTATACATGGCTAGAAAGAGCGAGCTCTGCAGGCCACTCCAGTTCCTGGCCGAATCAATATAATCAGATATCTGACCCTGTGTAATTCCCCATGTTTGCTGATAAAATCAACTGAATCGTACTCTTGTTTTGAACTCTTCCTGATTCGGTACTGAGGATTACGAAGAGCTGTACCGGTGTAAAATACAAAATTTTCAGCCCATTTTCCAGAATTCTGTTGACAAAATGAAAAAAAATGGTTACTATGTGTTTCAAACACATATGAATATTTGACATTTATTGGAACATGAAAAAGATGCAGCGACAAGGTTGTGGGTGTTACCAGGAAAGGCATAATCGCTGGATTGAGCCTTCGATTTTATACCTGCTTCACGAAAAGAAAAAACACGGTTATGAGCTCATGACCGAGTTGCCGGAACTCGGGTTTATCGGCAAAACGGTTGATCCCGGTGCGATCTATCGCACGCTTCGTCATTTGGAACAGGCGGGGCTGGTTTTCTCCCAATGGGATACCACCGGCTCTGGCCCGGCGAAGAGAGTATATACGCTTTCCGATCTTGGCAGAAATCATCTCTATCGATGGGCTGACGCCCTGGAGAAACGCCGCAATTCGCTGGATGCTTTTTTGGCCAAATTGGAAATCATTTTACAAAAAAAAGAGGACAAGCCATGAAAATTGCCATTTCAGCCACTGAAAAAACACTCGACGCCCAGGTTGACTCGCGATTTGGGCGGGCACCGTTTTTTTTAATTTATGACCTTAAAACCGACGAGTATGACTTTATCGAAAACACCCAGGCTTTAAATGCTGCATCAGGGGCGGGTGTACAGGCTGCCCAAAACATTGTTGATTCGGGGGCGGATGCCGTTTTGACAGGACATTGCGGACCCAAAGCATTCCGTACTCTTGATGCCGGGGATATTTCGATTTATGTCAATGTCAGCGGTTCTCTTCGCAAGGCGATAGAGGCATTTAAAGAAGGCGAATATGAAGCGGCTGAAAAGCCTGATGTAAACGGACACTGGACTTGAATTTTATGGCAAATCAGAACAAAGATATGGGAACGGGGCGTGGTGCTGTGGGGCATCCCCGTCCCGGGCGCGGGCCTGGTGGTAGATGCATATGTCCGCGCTGCAAAACAACGCTTCCGCACCGTTCGGGTGTTCCTTGCAGCGAGTTAAAATGCCCGGATTGTGGCGGCAAGATGAAAAGAGAATAGCAAATTTTATATTATTTTGTGTGAACAGAAGGAGAATTTTGTGAATAAACAATCAAATCCTCATGCACAGGAGACCCCGGAACAGGCTTTGGAAGACATTGAACTCGACAAACAGCTGAAACGCATCAAAAATACTCTTGTGGTTCTCTCCGGCAAGGGAGGAGTCGGTAAAAGCACGACGGCCGCCAACCTGGCATTGTCGATCGCACTTGCCGGTTATAAAGTGGGATTACTCGATGTGGATTTTCACGGACCGAGTATACCCAAGCTGATGGGACTCGAAAACAAACCGATTAAAAATGACGGAGAGAAAATAGTACCTTTGCAATTCGGCGAGAATTTAAAGGTCATGTCGTTGGGATTATTGCTTCAGAGCAATGATGATGCTGTTATTTGGCGCGGACCGATGAAAATGGGCGCGATCAAACAACTGCTTTCCTCGACCGCCTGGGGGGATCTCGATTATCTGATTATCGACAGTCCGCCGGGAACCGGTGACGAACCGTTATCCGTGGTTCAGCTTTTAAAGCAGCCGACCGGTGCGGTCATTGTGACTCAGCCCCAGGATATCTCTTTATCCGACGTCAGGCGGTCGATCGCTTTTTGTCGTAAAGTCAATTTACCGGTTCTCGGGCTGGTGGAGAATATGAGCGGGTTTATCTGTCCGCATTGTGGTGAAAAGAGCGACATTTTCAAGTCCGGGGGAGGAGAAAAATTGGCCGAAGATTTGAAGGTACCGTTTCTCGGCAAGATTCCTCTCGATCCGCAAATTGTCATTGCCAGCGATGCCGGAGAACCCTATGTCTATTTTTACAGCAAGACCAGGACAGCGGAGACCTTTGCGAAAATTGTGGAAAAGCTGCTACATATCACGGAGGATAAAAAGAAGGAAAACGAAAAACCGGATCAGGCGGATAGCCAAACAAAGCCTTCTGCGCAATCATCCCTTCGCTATGCGGTTCCGGTTGCTGGAGATCAATTATGTATGCATTTTGGTCATTGTGAAAAATTTGTCATTATTGATTACGACAGCGATAAGAAGGAGATTAAATCTTCGGAAGGCAAAACACCGCCCCCGCACGAACCCGGTATTTTGCCGCAATGGTTATCCGAACAGGGGGTAGAAATCGTTTTGTCCGGAGGCATGGGAAACCGCGCCAAAACTCTTTTTGAACAAAAAGGAATCAAAGTCATCACCGGTTGTCCGGCTCAGACTCCGAGCGATTTGGTCATTCAGTATGAGCAGGGCAAACTGGAGACCGGCGACAATCTTTGTGATCATTAGATGCAGCAAAATGGGTCCCTGAATTTCAACCTTATGAGCTTGTTGAGATACGGATAAAGGATTAAAAACACTATTTTTATTTCGGATTCCGGGTGGCAATAAGGCAATAAGGTTGATTCATGGGGAATCGGTTGGCTAGCAAGGTTGAAAGATTAAAATAAGCTTAAAAAGCACATTTTGAGGTCTGTTTTTTTCTGTGTTTTCTTTTTTGTCATTGCGGCCTCTGCGTTTCATTTTCTGGTCTCCAGGAAACCATTTGCAAGAAGGACCAAAAAAATAAACCTGTTGATTTCCTAAGGTGAATTCATTAAACTGTCTGGTAATCAACAGGTTTTATATTTCGACTTTTTTTCTGCAACCATGTCTTCAAAACGGAACAGAACATTGGATCAAAAGATACTCTGCGATTATTTAAAATTGCCCGCCGGCGAATTCATCCTTATTCCGAATCCGGATTATATTTATGCGCCTTACGAGCTTTGTCCCATGGCTGCAAAAATTACAACTCCGCGAGAGCGTATAAAAGCCATCGTACAGGATATGGACGGAACCACCACCAGCACGGAAAATCTCTGTCTTTATTCACTTGAACAGATGGTTCGTTATATTACCGGGCGTTCAACAAGCAGGCAATGGGCCGGCCTTGATGCTCATCGCGATTATCCGCATATCATCGGCAACAGCACGACCAAACATGTCGAGTACCTGATCCGCGCCTATGAATCAAATCTCCATATCCAATCATTCAAAGCCGCATTTTTGCGAGCCGCTATACTGACCCTTCTTTATGGCAAAGATGAAAGCAGAAAAAATCAGGTAGAGAGTAATTTGGCTCACTTTGGTTGTGCGGATCTTTCGCAACATCCGGCATTCGCTCTGTTGCAGGATCAAAACCGCACTTTAGAAGAGACGGAAAAGCACGCCGATTTTCTAAAGTTGTCGCAGAGCTATATCGCTCGAATCGACTTGCAGAGGTTTAATGACAGGGTACGCGCCGCTATTGATGTTTATTACCAGATTTATCATGAAATCCTGGACGACATTGACAGGGAAGCGTATGACCGGATTAAAGCGATGAAAGGGTTTTCTCCTGATAGTCTGATTGAACCGATGCCCGGCATGGCCATTTATTTGGCGATGATCAAGGGATTTCTGGGTGAAGATCTTTCCTTATTTTACGACGAGTTATCGAGTCATTTGCCGGGGCAATCCCGGGAAGGATTTAGCAAAGCCGAGATCGAACAGCACAGGCGTTATTTGCCTCTTATCGGACGCTATTTTCAGCGGTCACCGGTTAAAGTCGCTGTGGTGACTTCATCTATTGCTTATGAGGCGGATATTGTCCTGAAACAGGTTTTTCGCGAGATCCGGAAAAAAATTACCGATTGGCCGCTATGCGAAAACAGGCGCTCAAATCTGGTGGATGCATTTTCATCTTATGAACGTTTTTTTGATGCCGTCATCACCGCCAGCGATTCCAGCGAGCTTCGTTTAAAGCCGCACCGGGATTTATACAGTCTCGCCCTGTTCAGATTGGGCATCGAAAAAGCGGAATTCGATCACGTCATTGGTTTTGAGGATAGTGAATCCGGAACCATTTCCATTCGCGCTGCCGGTGTTGGATTATGCGTTGCTGTTCCCTTTGCCGAGACCTTCGGGCATAAGCTCGATCACGCCAGCTATATACTGCCCGGCGGTATTCCCGAAGCGATTTTGTTGCACCATCTCTTTTTAAGCGACCGCGCTCTCGGGATTGAATAGCCGTATCCGTTTTATTTTTTCTCCAGTGCCTGCAATCGGGTTTGCAGGTCCGATATCTCCTCTTGCTGTTGTTGTACGAGTTTTAGCAGATAGACAGAGAGCAGATTATAGCGAATTCCTTCCGGTTTTTCTTCTTTATAATAGACCAATTTTTCGAGGCCCAAAGCATCGATTTCTTCGGCGATCAGGCCAACGCTTTCCACACCGGATGATTTGTAGGTAAAAGATTTTGCCTCTGCATCGAGTATTTTTTCATAGTCTGAGAGCGGTTGAATGTTTTCCTTGTATTTTTTAGATGAAACTCCGCTCCAGTAAAATCCGCCGGTAGATTGATTGTAATAAACCGGAACCTCGCTACCAGAGGCGGGTGGCAGATTCATTACCGTCAGGTTTGACGCCAAATCCGGAAAATGGGTTCCGACACAGAGGTACTGATTTACATAGGTTTTCGGTCCTTGAAAAAATCCGGCATAATGGTGATTCAGAATCAGGGTTTCTTCATTTATGGCGTTATAATCGGCGTATCCAAGCACAGCGGCGGTAAACTTTGAGGGCGGCAAATAAAGTTCGGTCAGGATCATGTCCAGATCGGTGTGTCCGTACAAGCCATAGATAGCGTTGACGATATCTGGATAGTCGATCATAAAATCGGGTGCATAGCTGTCGTGCCGGGCGTTATATCCCTCTGCAAGCAATAATCCGATGCCGCCCATATCTTCCGGGCCGGTGAGTTGCCCGTTTACAGCGGAATAGGTTTGCAAATCAGGCGGCTGTGCGGGCGGGGAGAGAATCCAGGAATGGATACCCTGAGCGTACCTGGTCATCGGAGAGAGTTGCGAAACCGGCACCTCTGTCAATAGTCCGCTTCTATGGTCAGAGATTGAAAACGGCGGGGTATAGAGATTGTCCGTGTCCAGGATGTGCAATTTTGCCAGTGGTGAGCCGATATGAATGCCGACATTACCGCTTTGACGCCAGATGTCGGCGCCTGCAAAAGTCCAGTCATTATCACCGCTTCCCTGGCCGCTACTGGAAGAATCATAATACACTCCGCCAGTGGTTTGATCCCACACCAGAGGTGGCAATTGCGAGGTGGGCGGGATATGCGTTACCGTCAGATTGGTTGTACCGGTGGAGGTTGGAGTCGACGGATCGTCCGGAGCGGGAAGGGTGGTACCGATACACAAATTGCGGCTGACAAAGGTTTTGGGTCCGTAGAAAAAGCCGGCGTAATGCGATAATTGATGTATGGGGGTTGCTTGATGATGCGACATGGTGTCATAATCCGCCACTGCTGTAACGGCGCCGGAAAAAAATTGGCTGAACGGCAGCCGGTCTACCATGGGAAGGGCATGGAGATCGCTATGTCCATAAAGACCGTAAATGCTGTTTTCAATCGGTTCGGGATAGAGATTATTAAAGGGATAATAATTGTCGTGGCGGCCGTTGTATCCTTCGGCCAGCATCAACGGAGCATCCGCTACTATTTCGGTAAGCTGGCCGTTCAAGGCGGCGTGGGTTTGTTCAGGTGGTGCAAACGCCGTACCAGTGTGAATGTACGAATGAACCCCTTGCGCATAGCGTGCAGATTCTTGCGGAGAGGGTACTTGGGTATGCAGGCCGCTTCTAAAAGAGGGTGAAGATGGTGCACTGATCACCGGATCCCACATATTGACGTTCTGATAAAGATCATCTGTTTGAAAAATATGCAATAGCGCCAGGGGATTCTGTGTCCATATACCGACGTTTTTGCTGTTTAATGGCCGATAGATGCTGCCATCGGTTTTGATGGTCCAATCGGTGTCGCCCCCGCCCGTGCCGCTGGCGGATATGGTCACATCCTGATTGCTTTGGGCGATGTTTATATTGGTGCCACCTATAAAGGTGACTGTTCCGGTCAGGCTGTCTGTGGTGCCATTGACCAAAATTTTGGTAATGGTGTCATCATCTCCATCCCATACACTGGCGTCAAGCTCTCTGTGCGCAACGGTTTCTCCGCTGCTCAAAACCAGCACGGAATCGCTGCTGCTGCTCGCCGGGGTCATCTGAGACACCAGGGTATCTGCGATGATTTTGCCGATCACATGAAGAGGCGCCTTTGGATTGCTGGTACCGGCTCCTATTCTTCCGTCTCTGGTGATGGTCATCAGGGTATCATCCGCCGCTGTTTTCACGATCAATTGCCCGTAACAAACAGACAATGTCGCAAACAGCAACACGACTATTTTTGTTTTCATTTCCGTCCCCTTTATTTTTACTTTTTTCTTCACGCACCAATGTGCGGTGTTGCCTTAAACAACCCGGAATGAATTTGACCTGATGAACGTGTTACAGCAGAAATGCGTCTCTTTTCAGCAATTGGTCAGCTTGACAATGGTTCCGGGACTGTTCATCGCCCATAACCATTTCATCCGGGTTCTCTAACGAACCCTTAGCACTAGTCACGTCCCTTTTCCGCTCCCTGTTGACTCGTTCAATGATTTACCCTTCATTTAATAGCAAAAACAGGACCAGAACC
>CAZSOP010000084.1:0-11562 GCA_964608385.1 uncultured Cytophagia bacterium | reverse complement strand
CTTGGCGTTTTCTCAGCGGTTAAAAAAGTACTCATTATTCGGAAGAACCATTTTTCTCTTTATACTGTGTTTTCACACACTTGGCATTGCAATGATAAAATATAGAGTCAGTAGACATTATAGTGAGGTAATATGAAAAAGCATGATAAAATATACATCGCCGGGCATACCGGGATGGTGGGGTCGGCGATTTTGCGGCGGCTTCAGGATCAGGGATATACGAATCTCCTTCTGCGGACGCAGGAGGAACTCGATTTGCTCGATCAGCCGGCGGTGTTTGAATTTTATCGACAGGAAAAACCACAGTATGTTTTTGTCGCCGCCGCCAAAGTCGGGGGCATCATGGCCAACAACACTTTTCGGGGGCAGTTTATTTATGAAAATCTGCAGATACAGAACAATGTGATTCATGGCGCTCATCTTGCGGCTGTGGAGAAGCTGCTCTTTCTCGGCAGCTCCTGTATCTATCCCAAGTATGCCGAACAACCGATTCGTGAGGAGGCGCTGTTGAGCGGAAAGCTGGAACCCACCAATGAGCCCTATGCCATTGCCAAAATCGCCGGCGTCAAGATGTGCCGGGCCTATCAGCAGCAATACGGCGATCGATTTATTTCCTGCATGCCGACCAATTTATACGGTTCCAATGATAATTTTGATTTGCAGACCTCGCACGTCTTCGCCGCATTGTTGCGTAAATTTCACGATGCCATAGCAGAAAACCGAAATACGGTTGAGGTATGGGGAAGCGGCAGACCCAAACGGGAATTTTTGCATGTGGATGATCTGGCTGCCGCCTGTGAGTTTTTAATGCTGCATTATGAGGATAAGGAAATCATCAACGTCGGTTCCGGTTTTGAGGTTTCTATTGCCGGGCTGGCTGCAATGATGGCGGAGATTACCGGGTTTAAGGGCAAAATCGAATACAATACAGAAAAACCGGACGGCACGCCGCGAAAAATGCTCGATTCAGAAAAAATCAGGAATCTGGGCTGGAAACCGCTGATCGATTTAAAAACAGGTATCCGCAAAACCTGTGAATGGTACCTAAATACTAAATAAAGTCAAGACACAAGTTGGATATCTCAAGCATTTATACTTGTTGCACAAAAATTCTTTTAATTAATTATTATTTTTATTATATTAAAAGGGGATTTGTTGGTAATAAGGGGGCCTGAAAATGAACAAGGCGTTAATCAAAAAGGTTTTTACAGGAGGTCAGGTGAGAAACTTTTTCAAGTTTTTAATCGACCTCTGTTTTATCGCTCTTGCCTGGTATATCGCTTTCGTCCTGCGTTTTGACGCTGCTATACCCCAAGAGTACATCAAGGTCATGTTGACCTCTTCTCCGGTGGTGATCGCGGTCTATTCTTTTGTCTTTTTTCTCTTTGGCAATTATAAAGGACTGTGGCGTTACTCGTCGGTACAGGATCTCTTTTTGATTCTCTGCGGCAACACTATTGCAATCGTTGCCGTCTATTTAATCATAGAGTTTCTTTTGCATGTCGATATACCGCGTTCCATATTGATGATTCATTGGCTTTTGGTCATTATATCTCTGGGAGCGTTACGTTTTTTATTTCGAATCGCCTTTTTCAATTTATTTTCACCGGGAAAAAAGCGAAAGCGTTTACTGATCATCGGTGCGGGGAATTCAGGTGAAATGATCGCCAGACAACTGAGCCGGGAAAGACATCTGGGCTACAAGCCCATCGCCTTTGTCGATGATGATAGCGGCCGGCGGGGGTTGAGAATCCATGGTATACCGGTTGTGGGGTCTCTTGACAAAATTCCTGCTGTGGTGAAAAAGAGACTGATCGATGAAATCATTATCGCCGCCCCTTCCGCCACCGCACCTCAGATGCGACGGATTGTCGATCTCTGTCAAAGAGCCAATATTCCCTATAAAACCCTGCCCGGCCCCAAAGAATTGATGGCCGGTCATGTCTCGGTACAAAAAGTCCGCAAGGTACGTATCGAGGATCTGCTCGAACGGACCCCCACACCTCCTGATTATTCCTACTTGCATGATTATTTTTCCGACCGCTCTGTTCTGGTAACCGGTGCCGCCGGTTCCATCGGCAGCGAGCTGTGCCGGCAGCTGGCGCACCTCAGACCCAAATACGTGATTATGCTCGACCAGGCGGAAAGCGATCTCTATGACCTGCAGCAGGAATTGAGAAGCTTGAACCTGATCAACGACTGCAAGGTCAGCATCGTTGCGGATGTTATCAATCACGACAAGATGAAACTGATATGTGCCAAATATAAACCGGACGTGGTTTTCCACGCCGCCGCCTACAAACATGTACCATTGATGCAGTCACATCCTGAAGAGGCGGTGATGAATAACGTATGGGGCACCATGTCTGTTTCACGGGCTGCAGAGGCGGCCGGAGCGCAAAAATTTATCAACATCTCAACGGACAAAGCCGTCGATCCGACCAGTGTCATGGGGGCGACCAAGCGCATCAGCGAGCTTTTTTGCGTGTCGCGTAACGGCGATTGCGATATGAAACACATGGTGGTGCGGTTCGGCAATGTGCTGGGAAGTCAGGGCTCGGTTATTCCGCTCTTTCAGCAGCAAATTCGCAACGGTGGTCCGGTGACCATCACCAGCAAGGAGGTCAGCCGTTTTTTTATGACCATTCCGGAAGCGGTGGAGCTGGTGCTGCACGCCGGGGTTATCGGCGATGGCGGCGAGATTTTTATTCTCGACATGGGCGAGCCGATCAAAATTTATGATATGGCGCGGCACTTGATCGCTTTATCCGGTTTTGAGCCGGAAAAGGATATCAAGATTCGCATTATCGGTCTGAGACCGGGTGAAAAGTTACATGAAAAATTGTGGGCGGAGAACGAGCTGCCGCAAAAGACCGTGCATCCAAAAATATTTAAGTTATCGAATGGCCTAAAAAATCCAGCCTGTATATCATCGCACGACCTCAATCACCTCATCAATATTGCCAAACACGGAGAAACCGATAAGGTTATTTCGCTTTTGAAAAAATTGGTGCAGTATCCTCTCTAGTTTTCCTTCCTGAACCCTCTCTGTTTATTTCCAGACAACCGATTTTTGGTACAAAGTTTGCGTTTAAAGAACTGTTGCCGGTTAAACAGGCAGCAGCTTTATTTGCAAATTTGGGCAATTATGTTTTTATTTAAATAAGGACGTTTTTACAAAAGGCG
This sequence comes from uncultured Cytophagia bacterium, assembly GCA_964608385.1. Taxonomy (GTDB): domain Bacteria; phylum Zhuqueibacterota; class Zhuqueibacteria; order Residuimicrobiales; family Oceaniaggregativiventaceae; genus Oceaniaggregativivens_A. The sequence continues at coordinate 8,376 of CAZSOP010000084.1, read as the reverse complement.
TCTTTACTGTGAATGCGTCTTTTTAGAACAGTGTATCAATCGAGGGCACCATATGGCATCGCAATACTGGGCGATCGAAAATGAGGGACAAAAACTGGGCCCATTGACCCATCACGCGTTGGCATTGTGGGGAATTCAGGGGTTGGTATATCCCCGGGATATCCTTTTTCGCAATAACAACCGGATACTCGCCGGCCGGTTGCAGAGCTTGCAGCCGTTTATTCGCAACAACGGCCATCTGCAGCGCGCCAAATTATGGGCCATAGGAGGGGGTAAAGGCGGCGTCGGTAAATCTTTTTGTAGCGCGGCACTGGGAATGGCGCTGGCTGCAAAGGGTATTAAAACCGTAATTGTCGATCTCGATTTTTTTGGTCCCAATCAGCGTGAGATTTTCAAGCTTTCTTACAACTATCCTTCCTTTTGGAAGGCTGTTACCACCAACATGCCGCTGGCCAAAGCCGCCAGGGCAACGGCGTTTAAAAACCTCTGGATTATTCCAGGGTCCACCACCCTGGAGCAGTCCCGCCATGTTTCCATCTACAACAAAGTCAAACTGGTACAGTCGCTGCGAAACCTGAAGGTCGATGTCGTGTTGATGGATATGGGCCCGGAAACGGAATCCGATATGCTGGATTATTTTATCACTGCGGACAATAACATTCTGGTGACACAGGACGACCCGACGGCGCTGCAACGTACGGTATCCTTTGCAAAATCCGTATTCAAGCGCAAAATCGATACCGCCGTAAAAAGCCTGACCCGTAAAGACGATGAGATCGGCCTGGATTTAAATAAAAAACAGCCTCTGCTTCGGCACACCATTACCTACCTGGAGGCAAAGGGTCTGCCGGCGGACAACATGATCCAGCGCGCTTTGACCAGCATGAACATGACCATGGTCTTGAACCGCGTGAGTAAAACCGGGCAAGTTCATCCCGGCCGTCTATTGTCGAAATATTTTAAAGACATGATGGCCATCGATATTCCGGTTGTGGGCGTTATCAAGGAAGATGACGGTGTTAAGGAGGCGATGAAAACGCAAAATATCGCCAGATTAATCAATCCCGTCACAGCGGCCTTTGACGATATCACCGCAATCGCGGAAAAACTGCACAAAAAAAGTCAGATCGTTCCGGTCGACCTGTCGACGGTGACCCGGATAGACACTGAAGAGGATATGAAAAATGCCCATATCTGCGGTCAATGGTGCCCTGCATGGGATGACTGCAATTTCCAGCATGCCGGTGAAATTTGTCCGGTGCGAAATATGAACTAGTACGGTTTGCCCCCGATATCCCCATCTCCGCCTTGCCCATGACTGGATATGTCGACTTGAGTAATCCTGCCGGCCGCATCCAATTTCTTGCTTGTTGCTTCTTTCTGTTGTATATTTAAAAAATTAGGATGAACGGAACGGGGCGTCTATGCTAAAAACTCCACTCGATGGTATGGAGCTCATCATCAAGAGTCCCATGCCTGTCTGTATTATCGATAAAGAGGGAAAAATACATCTGGCCAACCCGGCATTTTATCAACTGGTCGGCGTGCAGGATGCAAAAAAAGATAAAGCGCTGAAAAGTATTCAAAATTATATCGAGATTGATCCAAAAGCGCTATTTGGTAAAATGAACGACTCATTTTGCGGTTATTCTTCAAAAATTTTCGTCTCTTCCGATGCCCTGCAAATCAGCGGCTTTCGAATTGATCAGGGGGAATTTATTGTACTCTATTTTTGCGTACCTTCCAGGCGACATTGCGACCGCCAAAAAGAAATGCAGATCGAACGTGACTTTTACCGGATTTTACGTTCATCTTCCCTGCCTCTGATGATATACAATACCGAGACTGTTTTTTATCTCAATGATGCTGCTGAAGACCTGCTGGGTTATTCCCGAATATATGAGCCGTCTGCCATTCTCAAAGATTTTTTGCGCTCCAGGATCAACAAAAAGCTTTATGAAAATGCACAGGCCCGCTTGTACGGCGAGAATCTGCCGAATACCTATGAAGCGGAATTGATCACCGAAACGGGGTCGAAAAAGTTCATCCGCATCAGCGTTCAACTCATCACCTATCAAGGCAGCAAAGCCTTGCTCGCCGTGTTTACGGATTTGACAGACAAGGTTAAATTAGAGAAACAACTGGACAAGGCTCGAAAAAATCTCAAAGCAAAAGTCGAAAAGCGCACCGAACAACTGCAGATATGGAATGAGAATCTTGAAAAAGAGATTTATAAACGTCGGCGGGCTGATAAAGACTTGATCGAGAGCGAGGAAAAGTACCGCAAACTGGTTGAAATGGCAAATGAAGTTATCGCGACAATAAACCGCGAGGGCGTGATAACGTTCATCAATCGCTACGGTGCCAAACGTTTGGGAATTACCACCGGGGAAGCGATCGGACGCTCGTTGTTCGATTTTTTTTCTGCCTGTTATGCCGACAGACACCTGCAAGCAATTCGACGGGTTATTGATAGCCGTCAGAGTCAGCAATATGAAAACATTTCGGAATTGAAGGAAAAAGAATATTGGTTCAACACCACCTTGCGGCCTATTGAAACCAGGGGAAACATCGAGGCCTTGTTGATCATTTATGATATAACAGAGATGAAAAATCAGCAAATGGAATTGGAAAATTACAGACGCCATCTTGAAGACCTGGTCAGAGAGCGTACTGAAGAATTATCTCATACCAATTTTCAGCTGGAGAATGAAATAAATGAAAAAAACAGAATTCATGCTGAACTGGCAGAAAGCGAGGAAAAATATAAATTTCTGGTAGAACATCAGATAGAGGTTGTTGCAAAGATCGATGCTCAGGGTAGATTGAATTATGTCAGTCCGACCTGCTGCAGATTGTTGGGAAAAAGTGAGAGTGAGCTTTTGGGAACTGAGTTTTGGCACTTTATTCACGAGGATGATGTAGAAGAAGGCATGCGTATTTGGGATAAGATTCATCATCCGCCTCATGAATCTTGTCTTGAACAAAGAATCAAAACGGTCAATGGGATACGCTGGTATGCCTGGTCTTTAAAAGCCATACTGGATGATAAGGGGAGGTTTGTGGCATGCAATGCTGTCGGCCGCGATATTACCAAAAAAAAGCAGACCGAAAAATATCTTGAAGAATCAGAGAAACGGTTTCGCGATGTAATCGACCGTTCCATTGACGCATATGTTTTTATCGACAAGCACGGACATATTCAATATCAAAATTTAGCCATAAAAAGGCTTTTCGGCTACCGGTCCGAGGAGACATTGCACAAACCGTTTCACCGTTTTATATGGGCTGATGACATGGCCGCTGCGAGCAGGTTGTTTTCTATTATTATGGGTGGGAAATCCATACACTGGTATGAACTCAGGGTCAAGCATGCCGATGGTACGATGCGCTGGGCGGGATTCAATATGCGGCGAGTTATAGAAGACGGTATCGTTATCGGTTTGGAAGGTTTTATCAAGGATATTACCGGGCAGGTCAACACCAGAAAACGATTGAAACTTTTATCGGCGCGGCTCGTTGATATTCAGGAAGAGGAACGCGTCAGAATCTCGCGGGAGATTCACGATTCTCTGGGTCAGTCCCTCACCGCGTTGCAATTCGAAATCACCGCCGCAAAGTCCGCCCTGCAAACGGATGTCAAACGGACCAAAAAGATGCTGGACCACAGCGGTGCAATGCTCAAAGAATCCATAGCTCTTGCCCAGAACCTCTGTTATACGCTGCGCCCGACGCTACTCGATGATTTCGGTCTGGTACCGGCTCTTAAGGATTACGTGCAGGATTTTCAGCAACGGTGGGATATAAAAGTCAGGTTTAATCACCGGCCCCTGAATGGCGATCTCGATGAAAGCACCGAGATCGCTCTTTTCCGCGTTACCCAGGAAGCTTTGAACAATATACTAAAGCATGCTTTTAGCGACAAAATCTATATCAAATTATGGACGACTCATCAAACCGTATACTATCTTATTCGGGATTTCGGCAAGGGATTCGACACCAAAGTGCTGAATACCGCAAAAAATGAAAAATTCGGTATCCTCGGCATGAAGGAGCGAATAGAGTTACAGGGTGGCGAGTTTCGTATTATATCCCGCCCGGGACGGGGAACAAGAGTTTTTATCCATATCCCTCTTGCTCATTCGCATGAAGAGCTCAACACTCACTAGTTCACGATGAAAAAAAAAGCGTATTTGAGCCATATTATATAGATTCATAATAGAACAGCAACGCGTCTTCTCTTCTTTGTTGTTTTGCATGATATCAGAAAGGAGTACTATGCGGCCCGTAACCATTGTCATTGCAGATGATCATGCTCTTGTGCGCGCCGGTTTATGCGAGCTGTTGAACACCATGAACAATGTCAGCGTAAAAGGTCAGGCAGGTGATGGCCTGGAAACCATACAAAAAGTCCGGGATTTAAAACCCGATATTCTGGTTCTGGATATTTCCATGCCGAAGATGCGGGGGCTGGAAGTGATCAAAGAGGTCAAAACCCATTCGGAAAACACCAAAATTCTTATTCTCAGCATGCACAATAAACCGGATTATGTGCGGCAAAGTTTTCGCAACGGTGCCAGGGGATATCTGTTAAAGGAATCAGCAGCTGATGAATTAAAACAAGCCATCAAGGCTCTGGCTCAGGATGATATCTATTTGAGCAAAAATGTCAATCATTCCATAATAAAAGAGTGGATAGAAGGCAATATCGGGGGAAGCGAGGAGCTGTCGGCAAGTGCCGCCTTGACGGAACGCGAAAAGAGCGTAATGAAACTTTTGGCGGAGGGATATACCAACAAGCAGGTGGCCCGGTTTTTTCACATCAGCAGCAAAACTGTGGAAACGCATCGTTACCGGATTATGGAAAAATTGAAATTGGAAAACTTTGCCGCTTTGGTCAAATACGCGATAAAGTCCGGTATGGTCGATTTGGAATAAATGATTTGATATTTTAGTTTGAAACTCTTATTTTTCAGTTCAGCATTTTAGACTGTACATATGATGCAACATCAACCGGTTATCAGATTATCTATTTATAAAGGAGACCTATACATGGCGGAAATTGATCGCGAGCTCGTGGCACAGATTGTCCGAAATGTCGTTGCAGAGCTGGAAAAACAAACGCCCGCCGCAACGGCGGTTCAGGCCGCCGGCGTGACCAACGGTATTTTTGAAGACATCAATTCTGCCATCAATGCCTCTATCGAGGCCCAAAAAGCCTGGATGCAAACCAGTCGGGAAGTGAAGGGGAAGGTGATCGCTGCCCTGCGTCAGGCAATGCACCAGCATGCCGAAGAATTTGCCCGCTGGGCTCTCGAAGAGACCGGCATGGGTCGCTTGCAGGATAAAATTTTCAAACATCACAATGTTGCGGATGTCACGCCCGGTCTGGAAGACCTCGAAACGCGCTCCTGGACCGGCGATAAGGGCCTGGTCGTGGAAGATTATGCCCCTTACGGCGTTATTGCCGCCATTACACCATCCACGCACCCCATTCCGGTTTTGCTCAACAGCACCATCATTATGATCGCGCCCGGAAACAGTGTTGTTTTTAATGTTCATCCGGCAGCCAAAAAGGTTTCAGCCTTTGCCATGGATATTTTTACTCGTGTTATTCAGGATAACGGCGGGCCTGCGAACCTGATCTGCATGGTGCGGGAACCCACTCTGGATTCGGCTCATGCGCTTTTTAACCACGAGCGCATTCCGATTATCGTCGCCACGGGTGGTCCCGGCCCGGTACGGGCGGCTTTTGCAGCCGCCAAAAAGGTGGTCGCCGCCGGCCCGGGTAATCCCCCTGTATTGGTGGATGAAAGCGCAGACCTCGCCGCCGCAGCCCGCTATATCATCGACGGTGCGGCTTTTGATAACAATATTATTTGTATCGCAGAAAAAGAGATTTTTGTGGTCGAATCGGTTTTTGACCGCTTTATGCAGGAAATGCAAGCCGCCGGAGCCGTTCGACTGGATGAAACACAGATCAAGGCCCTGACCGAAAAAGCCATTCTGGTCAGCGAGAATAACAAGGAACCCTATCCGAGCCGGGATTTTCTCGGCAAAAACGCAAATGTGCTCGCCAAAGCTGCCGGACTCGATCTTTCCGATGATGTAAAAATGCTGTTTGGCGAAACCAGCTTTGACCATCCCTTTGTACAGGTCGAACAGATGATGCCGTTTCTGCCGGTGGTTCGGGTTAAATCCGCAGAAGAAGGAATAGAACTATCCTATCGGGCGGAACACAAATTCGGCCATACCGCTATTATTCATTCCAATAATCTCGATGTGATTACGCGTTTCACCAGGAAAATGGATACGGATATCGTCGCTGTAAACGGACCCAGTCTGGCCGGACTCGGTCCCAAAGCGGGTGAATCTTATTTTTCTCATACCCTCGCCAGCCCCACCGGTGAAGGGGTTTGCACCCCGCGCAATTTTGCCCGCGTCAGACGACTGGCGATGTACAAATCGCTGCAGATCGTTTGAGCCTGTTCCGGTCGCAACAGGGATCTTGAATTTGTCATTTGGGCAAAGTGGTATTTTGATTTTGAAACGATATACAAAACCATAACAGGAGGAAAAAATGGCACAACAAGCACTGGGTTTAATTGAAACCAGGGGATTTGTCGGTGTGGTTGAAGCAGCGGATGCGATGGTTAAAGCCGCTAATGTTGAATTGATCGGTAAAACCCAGGTCGGTGGCGGTTTTGTAGCGGTCATGATCCGGGGCGATGTAGGGGCGGTTAAAGCGGCGATCGACGCCGGCGCTGTAGCAGCGGAAAAAGTGGGGGAATTGATTTCGGTGCACATTATCCCGCGGCCGCATGAAGATGTTGCTCTGTTGCTGCCCACGCGTCCAAAGACGACGGCGAAAAAAAGCGGATAGCTTTTTTGCCGGTTACCGAACGGTTTTAAACAAAAGAGACCTGTTTTGCGATGGCTCAACAGGTCTATGCCGTTGTTTTTTTTTGAATCTCAACCGTGCAGGATTGGTAGTTAATAACAGGGAATGAAAATGATCAAATCGTTGGATAAAAAGATCGAGCGGATACTGGCTGATCACCAATGCAAAGAGTTTATGCTTGCCGATGCAAAGGATGCGGATATGGCCTATGGTATTGCTGCTCCGGGCAAGAGTCCGGAACACCATGCTTCGGAAGGACATTTTCGTACTCTGGCGGAATATCGGGAGCTCGTCAGGCAGGTCATCGCGCAGGCCAAGGTGGATATCGTTCTCATGTCTGCCAGCACCAATGAAATCCTGACGATCGAGGAACGGTTGTTCGATAACAGTCCGGTAACACCTGCTGCCCGGGCCAACGATACCACTGATATTCATGTGGTCAGCGGTGGCAGGTATATCCAGGAACCGGCTCAGCCGTTTCGCACGGCCACGATAGATCATATTCAGTGCGGCAAGTGGAGCTGCACCCCTGAAGAACGTAAACTCGGCGCCAATCTGGGACTCTATTCGGTGACCTATAATAACGATCTTGATCTGGATTTGAAAGTGTTGGAAACCTTTAAACAGTTTCGCATCGAGGCGGAGAAAAAGGGATTTCACTATTTTCTCGAGGTGTTCAACCCCAACATCCCACAGGCGGTCGAGCCGGAGAAACTGGGACAGTTTATCAATGACCGCATCGTACGCGATCTCGCCGGCGTTACCAAAGCAGGGCGGCCGCTGTTTCTCAAAGTGGTTTACCAGGGACCCAAATTCATGGAACAGCTCGCCGGCTATGATCCGGATCTGATTCCGGGAATTTTAGGAGGCTCTTCCGGAACCACCTATGATGCATTCAAAATGCTGTCGGATGCCAAAAAATACGGCGCGCGAATTGCGCTATATGGACGAAAGATCAACAACAGCGAACATCAGCCGGCATTTATTTCTTTTTTGCGGCTTGTAGCGGATGATGAAATTACACCGAAAGAGGCGGTGCACGCTTATCACGGTGTGTTGCAGGAGCTCAAGATAAAACCCTATCGCGATCTCAAGGAAGACATGCAGCTTACCAATCCGGCGGTTTCCTATGGCGGCACCGGATCGAGTGTGAGCATGAGCAGGCCGGTTTCTGCTCCGGATACTAAAAAGCCTGCCGGGTCTGTCAGCGAAGAGCAATCATCCCATTCCGACCGGGTTGCGGAATACCGCAAACGCTGGGACCGTATTCTCGGATAAGAGAGCGCGGGAAACTGCAACTCATCATATATAGAAAAGCCTTGGGTCAACCACACCTTGACAAGATGATTCATGTCAAGAGTGTTTACCTTTTTCCGGTTTTGCGCCGGAATATGCCACAAAAGATGGTCTTGATCATTTTTCACTCTTGTCCAAAATAGCGGTTCTTCCGAATAATGAGTACTTTTTTAACCGCT
>CAZSOP010000083.1:0-11653 GCA_964608385.1 uncultured Cytophagia bacterium | reverse complement strand
AAAAAATATCAACCGATCTGGATCAATACTCATTTCAATCATCCGCGTGAACTTTCCCCTTCTGCAAAGATCGCACTTGCCAAACTGGCAGACGCGGGTATACCGCTGGGAAACCAGTCGGTATTGCTTGCCGGGATCAATGATTGTCCGCGCATCATGAAGAAACTGGTTCATCTGCTGGTACAGAACCGGGTTCGCCCATATTATCTCTATCAGTGCGATCTGTCGGAAGGACTAACGCATTTTCGCACGCCGGTGGGCAAGGGAATCGAAATTATCGAAAGCCTGATCGGACATACCAGCGGTTTTGCGGTGCCGACCTATGTGATCGATGCGCCGGGCGGTGGTGGCAAGATACCGGTTATGCCCAATTATCTTATTTCATGGTCCACCCACAAAGTGGTGCTGAGAAATTATGAAGGTGTTATCACCACCTATAAAGAACCGGATTCTTATGAACCCTATTTTTGTGATCGCAATTGTGAAAAATGCGATAAACATTTACCGCTTGACGAAGCAGAAGAAAGCGATATCGTCGGTATTTCCAAGCTCTTGTCCGATGCCGATGATACCATCGCACTTACTCCGGAAAATAATGAGAGAATACAGCGACGAAAGGATAACCACTCGTAATGCATTTCTTCGACTTTTTGATTTTCACAGTCTACTTTGGAATTGTTCTTTACATTGGTTTTTATTTTTGGCACAAAAACAAAACGCGCGAGGATTATTACGTCGGTAACCGCTCAATCCCGTACACCCATGTCGGGATATCGATTGTGGCGACCGATGTCGGCGGCGGTTTTTCAATCGGCCTGGGGGGGCTCGGGTTCTTAATCGGCTTGTCCGGCAGCTGGTTACTGTTTACCGGCCTGGTCGGTGCCTGGCTTTCTGCCATTCTGGTTATCCCCCGGATTAAAAAGATCGACTCAAAAGAGGGAATGTTGACTTTTCCCGATTTTTTGCGCTACCACTATAACGGCCGCGTCGCCACGGCAGCGGCTATTATTTCCGGGATTGGGTATCTTGGCTTTACCGGCGGTCAGATACTCGCTGGTGCCAAACTGGCGGCAGGGACTATTTTTATCGATGTATCCTTTATGGATCCAATTCAACTGTCGCTCTATATCATGACCGCAGTCGTAATTATCTATACCGTATTGGGTGGCCTCAAGGCGGTTATCTACACGGACACGTTTCAGTGGATCATTTTGCTCGGCGGCCTGCTCTTTTTCGGCATTCCTTTTGCCTATTTTGAGGTAGGCGGGTGGCAGACGATGCAACAGCAGCTGCCCTCTGAATTTTTAACCCTTTCCAATATCACCGTCGTACAGTTTGTCAACTGGTTCTTTACTATAGTACCCATCTGGTTTGTGGCCATGACGCTCTATCAGCGTATTTTCGCCTGCGCAGATGTCAAATCCGCCCGCAAAGCGTTTTATATTGCCGGTATACTTGAATATCCGCTGATGGCTTTTATAGGTGTATTCCTCGGCATGATTGCAAGAATATTTTTTCCCTTCGCAGATGCGGAAATGGGAATGCCGATGTTATTAAAGAACGTTTTACCAATCGGGGTCAGGGGAATCGTAATCGCCGCCTATTTTTCCGCCATACTCTCTACTGCAGACAGCTGTCTGCTTGCCTCTTCCGGTAATTTTGTCAATGACATCGTCGAACGGCTGCTCAGGAAAAAACATTCCCATAAAACCATGATACGATTGAGCCAGGTAATTACCTTTATTATCGGCGGTACCACTTTTATTATCGCACAATCCTTTGCCACAGTGTTGGAGATTATTTTACACGCCTATTCATTCATGGTGTCCGGACTGCTCGTGCCGACACTGGCCGCCTATTTCCTCAAACGCAAGGATTCTACTGCAGCCTTTACCAGTATGTTCGGTGGCGGTACGCTAACCTTGTGGCTTATTTTTTCAAAAACCCAAACCCCGCTGGGTTTGGATGCGAGTGTTTTTGGTATTCTTTTTTCCGCTCTGCTTTTTATAATGGTCACATTTATATCTAAAACCCTTAAAAAGAGAGAGCATTTTCATGTATGATAATGTTGAAAAAATCGACAACTCGTGGATACAGCACGGAAAACTCAATGACCGTATTTATCTCATGAGTCTGGCGCAGGAAGATATGCATACCATCGTCCCGCACCTAAACGAACTGGCCGAAAAAAACGGCTATAGCAAGATTTTTGTCAAAGTACCGATTTGGGCCACTTTTGATTTCAGCCGTGACGGTTATATTAAAGAGGCCTTTATACCGGAGTTTTATCCCAGGGGTTCCGGTGCCTATTTTATGGCGAAATATCCAAACCCCGAACGGGCGCAACAAAGTCAGGAAGAACTCGAAAAAATATGTTCGATTATCGATTTGGCAAAATCCAAAGCTGACAGCAATAAAAAAAGTTTTCCGCCCGGTTTACAACTGGCCCCTATAAAGGAAAATAATATCGATCAACTCGCCGCTCTCTATAGCCTGGTGTTCAAAAGCTATCCTTTTCCCATTTTTGATAGCCGCTATCTGCATGAGACGATGGAGAGTCATATCGATTATTACGGTGTTTTTAAGGAAGAAAAGCTGATATCCGCTTCCTCGGCTGAAAAGGATATGGATAAACAAAATGCTGAAATGACGGATTTTGCCACGCATCCGGATTTCAGCGGAAAGAGTCTGGCTCTTTTTCTCCTCAGATTGATGGAACTGGAGATGAAGAATCAAAAAATGCGAACATTATACACCATTGCCAGAGCCTTTTCACCTTCTATGAACATTACCTTTGCCCGCAACGGCTATGAATTCGGCGGTACGCTGGTCAATAATACCAATATCTTTGGCGGCCTGGAAAGCATGAACGTCTGGTATAAACGGATCAGATGATTATTTTTCGCTTATTTTTATTAAAAATCGCTCCGTCTCGTTCAAATTTTATTTAAAATTTCTGCAATTTTCAACGGTATTTCGTATATTTAAAAATAAAAGGACGGAGCAATGCACATTTTAGCAAAGATTTTGGTTTACTGTTCAAGCCGGCGATGCCGCTGGCTGCTCGTTTTTTTTTCCTGCATGACGCTTTCCTGTAACCCATCCCGTGAATTTGAATTTGCCTGGCTGACCGATACCCATATCGGCAGTACGGGGGCAGACGAGGATCTGGCCGTCCTGGTCAGCGATATCAATCATCAACCCGATATCGGGTTTACAATTTTATCCGGAGATGTCACAGAGCTGGATACGGATGATTATCTGGTGACCGCCAGAAATCTTTTGGGCCAACTTTCCCAACCCTATTATGTTATTCCCGGAAATCACGATACCAAATGGAGCGCTTCGGGTGGCAGGAATTTTATCCGCCTCTTCGGGGATGATAAATTCACCTTCGTGCATCAAGATATACGCTTCATAGGAATGCATCAGGGACCTGTGTTGCGAATGGGAGACGGCCATTTCGCCCCCCAGGATTTACGCTGGCTCGATTCTCTGCTCAACAAAACAAAGCCGCACAAAAAGCTGTTCTTTGCCACCCACTATCCCATCAATCCTTCCGTATCCAATTGGGTTGATTTTTTAAAATTGATTAAAGACCATAACGCAAAATTTTTAATACACGGTCATGGTCACCGTAACCGCATTGAAAATTATTCGGGTCTGCCGGCTGCTATGGGGCGTTCCTCTCTTTCCCGTGCAGGACAAGCAGGATATAACATCGTGCAGATAAGTGAAGATCAGATTACCATCAGCGAAAAAACACCGGGTAAGCCGAAACAACAACCCTGGTTTACGCTTTCACTGCAAACCGAGACGACTATCGAATTGCCGCAAGATGTTCCCGATTATTCCACGAATGATCAATATCCTCAGGTTAAAGTGCTTTGGCGAAATTTTAGCGGTTATACCCTGACTGCAGCCGCTGCTGTTGATTCAGGCCGGGTCTATACCGGTGATGCGAGCGGACGGATATATGCCTTTGATCTGGAAAACGGAAACCTGTTGTGGCAATATGAATCCGGTGCTCCTGTTTATGCCGGTCCTCAAGTTCGTAACCATTCTCTTGTTTTTACTTCTACCGATAGCAATATTTATTGTTTGAATAGTGGCAACGGAGTTTTAAATTGGCGGGTTAAAACCGGTGCCCCGGTTATTGCTTCTCCGATAACGGATTCTCTGAAGGTCTATGTCGGATCAAGTGACGGTTTTTTTCGCTGTATCGATCTCATTAGCGGTTCTCTGCTATGGAAATCCTCTCAGATCGATGGGTATGTCGAAACCAAGCCTCTTCTATACGAAGATAAAGTCATTTTCGGTGCCTGGGACGGCAATTTATACGCTTTGGAGCGTCAAAGCGGTACTCGGGCATGGACATGGTCGGGTGGCCGTAACGGGGTACTTTATTCGCCGGCTGCTTGCCGGCCTGTCGCCGGTAGAGGAAAGATTTTTATCGTCGCCCCTGACCGCTATATGACCGCCATAAACGCCAAAACCGGCGAAACGATCTGGCGCAGCAATCGATTTCAGGTACGCGAATCGATCGGTGTGGCAACTGACGGCTCGGCGATATATGCCCGCTGTATGCGGGATACGGTTTTTGCGGTCAATCCTGCTGCTGAAGGCCTGCAACCCGATTGGATCAGCGATTGCAGCTATGGCTATGATATTGCGCCGTCGATGCCGCAGGAAAGAGACGGTACGCTCTATTTCGGCACCAAAGACGGTTTTGTTTATGCTTTGGATAGCAAAAATGGCAACGTGAAATGGAGTTATCGCATCGGACCTAATCTGGTGAACACGGTTTCACCAATAAGCGGTCATCAGGTTGTTGCAACCACAATCAACGGTCAGATTATCCTGCTCTCGCAAGAAACAGATTAAATACAGAGGAGGACATTATGCGCTGTTCCTGGTTTCGGGATCATTATCGTCAGGTTCATATGGATTTTCACATGCCCGAATTTCCGCCCCAGGCCATACGGAATTTTGATGCCAAATCATTTGTCAGCCATCTTCTGCATGGCCGGGTTAATATGGTGGCCCTTTTTGCTAAATGCCATTTTGGCAACTCTTTTTATAATACGGTTATCGGCCACAAGCACTCCGGACTGGCCGCGGATTTTCTCCTGGAAACAGCAACAGAGGCACGCAGGCACGGCATCAAGACACTTGCCTATTACTCCTTATGCGTCGACAAGCACGCTTATGATCACAACCCGGACTGGCGATATGTTGATGCGAACGGCCGGACCTATGGAGGCACGTTCGGCTCGGTTTGTATGAACACCCCTTACAAGGACGAGCTCGCTCTGCCGCAGATGAAAGAGATTGCGGCGGATTATCCGGTTGACGGGTTTTTTATCGACATTCCGGTGCCATGGGGGGCACCGGATTTTTTCTGTTTCTGCAAATTTTGTCGGCGACGCTGGAAAGAGGAATTCAATATCGATCTCTCCGCGGACATTGATTCGGTTCAACGACAACGACTCAACATGATCCTGGTGAGCAGTTGGTTGCGACAGATTCGCTATATCATAAAGCAACACAACCCAAAGCTGGTTCTGTGTGTCAATCTCGTCGGCACACCGGTAATGTCGAAAACCGTAAAAGAGCTCGTCGAGATCGGTGTTTGGGAGAGTCAACCCAGTCCCGGAGATTATCTGGGTCACAGCTTCGCCTGCCGTCTTGGCCGCCATGATCTGCCGGAAGTACAGGTGATGACGGTGCGTTTTTATCAGGGATGGGGTGATATGTCGCTCAAACCTGAACCACAGCTGACCACGGAACTTTCGGCCATTATTGGCAACGGTATGGTTCCCAATGTCGGAGATCAGGTCAATATCGACGGCACCTTACAAAAACCGGTTTATGATTTGTTTCGCAAATCGTTTGGCTTTGTTGCCGAACGGGAACAGATTTTAAAAAACACCAAACCCTTTGTCCATACCGCGGTTCTATTGCCTGTGCCCGATGCTGAACTGCCGTTTTCAGCCGGACCCTGTTCGCGCGATGACTCTTTGAACTGGAAAGAAAGCCCACCTTCATGGCGGGGTGTCCATAAATGCCTGATTGAAAGCCATATTCAAACCGATCTTTTTTATTCTATTCTCACCGATTCGCTCGACTTTCCTGTCGTTGTTCTGCCTGAACCCGGAACCTATCAGAGCGGTATGATGGAGCGATTAAGGCGATATGTCGCCAGAGGTGGTACGCTCATCGCTGTGGGTAATTCCATTGTTGAAAACGGACAGTGTCCGCTACAGGATGTCTTTGGTATTCGTTATCTTGAACCCCTCAGCTTTAGCGTTGCGCATTTCAAACCACGGCCGGAACTTCAGAGCTCGACCGACGATATCCCCTTACAGATTCGCGGTCCGGTATACAAAGTCATAGCCGAAGAGGCTCAGGTTCTTGCGGATCTCTATTTTCCGGTCGGTGAAACCCAGCCGCCGGTCAAAGGGTTTCGTCATCCCTGTCCGCCGTCACAATTAAAAACGAGCGGTTATCCGATGGCGACCGTTCATACCTATGGAAAGGGGCGGGCGGTTTATATTGCAGCCTCTCTGTTCGATATCTACTGGCGTACGAACCATCACTGGCTGCGACAATTTGCCGAATCTCTGATCCGTCATATCGATGAAAAACAGCCGGTCAATATAGATGCCTCCGGAAAAGTCGAGACCAATCTTCTTGCTGACGGAGATGACCTGCTGCTCGTTCTTATCCATTATTCACTCGGACATCAGGGCGGACAATCTGCAATCGCTGCAATTGAGAAAATCGAACCGGTGACCATGATAAATTGTCAGTTGCGATTTCAAAATATCGAGCGTGTTACCCTTGAACCACAGGGCCAGGATATTCCTTTTCGCCGGCAGAATGATATTTGCACCTTTACGTTGCCCGATCTCGAATCTTTGGCCATTATCCGTTTGCGGGGGGCGCTAAAAAACCATGCGATGAGTTCAAACAGTTAACAGTATATTATTTTGGGAGCCTGTACTATGACAATCAGAGAAGCAATGAGCCGGATAGACAAGCTGGCCATGCCGAGAAGCGATAGCGCTGTTTACAAAAGCGTTATAGAAATAATTGCCAGGCATATGCAAAATGATTTCAAAGTGATTAAAAATCCCAACAGAGATGATGCCTTTCTCATCGCTGTTGCCGATGATTTGAAGCAACAGCCTGACATCAAGAAACCCGCAGAGGGTGAATGGGGCTATCTAAAGCTGGATGATCAGGGCAGAGGGAAATTGGTGGTGTCGCGACCGCATTTGCTTTACAGCCTCTGTTCCTATATACTGGTTTATTTGGGCGAAGCGGATACAGCGACCTGCAAAAACGGCAGGCTTTTTAAAATCGGCTTTAAATGGAACCGTCCGGTATTCGATTGTTGTTTGACTCAGCTGTTTAGAACCGTTCGCCATTTTGATTTCAAAACTCATATCCGTGAATATGCCAGAATGGGGTGTTCGCATATCGAGGTGAATGCTCTGGCGACGCCACATGGTCTGGAGCAGGGTGTTCCCCATGAGGTTTATCCGGTTTTTTATACGTATTGTGCGGCCCTGGATCAGTTCGTTTCCAGTCGTCTCAACGACGGTATCTATCCGCGCGAATATCTTACCGCCAATCTGACCCGCTTGAGAAAATATGCTGCCGAAGCGATAAAGTACGGTATGAAACCCGGAATTCATTGTTTTGAACCGCGGAATGTACCGGATACTCTGCTGCAAAAGTACCCGATGCTGCGGGGAGCGCGCGTCGATCACCCGCTGAGATCCCTTAAACCGAGGTATAACCTCGCACTGGCGCATCCGTTTGTCCGCATGCATTATAAAGAGCTCATCCAGAATCTTTTAAAAGCGGTCCCCGAGATCGATTATATTTCCATCGTCAGCAACGACAGCGGTGCCGGATTCGAGTTTACCCGCTCTTTGTATGTCGGCGCCAATGGTGGTCCTTATCTCATTCGCGAGTGGAACTCGGTTTCCGACGTGGCCAGAGCGGCGGCCAAAAATGCCATGAGCTTTTTCAAACTTTTACGCGACGCCGGGCGGGAAATCAATCCGGACTTTCGCGTCATGTTTCGGTTGCTTTCGTTTGCGGATGAACAGGACTATCTGCTCGAGGAGCTCGACGATCATATCGATATCGAGGGCCCGACGTTTAAGGGACGCGGATATACGCCCGTTTATACGCATCCCCACTATAAAGATATCAAAGGGGTGGATATGTCGATCTGGCAAAACCGGCTCGATGAAGACGAGCATGATTTTATGCAGTTCATGAAAAAACAGAATGGCCGCGCCCATGTTCTTTATTCCTTTGGCGGCTATACCAATCTGGACAACTTGCTCGGCATTCCCTTTCCGTGGTTGTTATATGAAAAGCTCGATGCCATGTATAAGGTCAAAAGCGAATTTGTCGCTTTTGCCGGCGGCATGCATCCGCCATCTCTGGTTCCCTGGTGTATCAACCGTCAGGTGGTACGCGCCTTTCAGCACGATCCTGATATAGACATTAATGACTTTGTCAAAAAAGTGGCAACCGAATGGGTCGATAATCTCGCCGATGATCTGATCAAAGTCTGGAAGCAGATCGATAAGGCCATCCGCACCTATCCGGTCCCCGGCCTCTATTCAAACGTCGGTAATACCTGGTACCGCCTGTGGTCGCGGCCGATCGTACCCAATATCGAGGCCATATCCGAAACGGAGCGACAGTACTATGAACGATTTATGCTTTCGCCTCCGCACAACCCCAACCGCATCGACCTGAATCAGGATGTTTTGTTCGAACTAGGCGGCCCGGACAAGGCAGCTAAAATGATGAAAAGAATGGATGAGAACACCATTCCTATGCTGGATAAGGCTCTTGAGATGCTGAACGATCTCAAACAAAAGAGCAACGACGAATCCGGCAATGTTCTCTTTGTCGATTTATATGACCGCATTCGCGGTTTAAAGTGTTGGATCACCACACAGCGCAATGTACAGGCATGGGTAGCCGGTGTTCACGGCTATTTGCGCAGCACCGACAAGGCGTTTAAAAAAGAGTGCCGCACTCTGCTTAAAAAAATGGTCCAGCTCGAGATTGAGAATATGCATGAGCTCCTCGACTTGTGGCAGCATAGTTCAACCGATTTTGTTGTGATATCCGGACAGGGCGAGTCGGTTCATGCGCTGGGTGAAAATTTCGGGGAACACATCGAACGCAAGATAGAGCTCATGCGCCGGCACGCTGAAGACGAACCTTATGTGGACCCGAAATTTATCTGGCGTGTTCCCGATCTCGATTTTTATTCACAGGATGATATGGAGCCCGGCGCCACACCTATGACCGGTAAGTTATAAATTTATGCAAAAGGAGTACAGGAATGAAAGTTTTCGGTTCGGCAATTCTGATGTATCTCTTTATCTGCACGCTCTCCTTTTCTCAAGATGCTGTCGTAATCGGTTCGAGACTAGAGTTGTTCGTCGATCCGTTTCTAGTGGATAGCAGTGAGGGATTGACTTGCACATTGCACCCCCCGCGTCCGCGTGAAATCGCTATCGTACATGATGAGGTCTGGGAGGGCAACACCAGCGGCTATCACACCGTCTTTGAGGATGGCGATCTCTTTCGCATGTACTACCGCGGATCGCATCACGATGCTGCTGCAAAGAGCATGGCACACGAGCAGGTGGTTTGCTATGCTGAAAGCGAGGACGGCATACACTGGATTAAACCCAATCTGGGAGTATACACCTTTGCAGGATCAGACGATAATAATATTATCTGGACAGGAGAAGGTGCACATAATTTTGCTCCTTTTCTCGATTCCAACCCGGCCTGTCCAAAGGATGAAACGTACAAGGCCATGGGAGGCGGTGAAGGTGGTCTTTATGCATTTGTATCCGCTGACGGCGTACATTGGCAAAAAATGGTGGCCGAGCCGATTTTTACAAAGGGAATGTTCGATAGCCAAAATAATGCTTTCTGGTCTGAACTGGAAAGCACGTATGTTTGTTATTTTCGTTCATGGAGCGGTGACGGATATAACGGTTATCGACAGATTTCCAGAACCACATCAACGGATTTTATCAACTGGAGCGATCCTGTAGAACTGGATTATTTCGGTGCCCCGCTGGAACACCTTTATACCAACCAAATCATCCCATATGACCGGGCGGAGCATATTTATATAGGATTTCCCAAACGCTTTTTTCCGGGAAAAAATCCGATGCAGTTTGCCTCCGGCGGTGTTTCCGATGCTGTGTTCATGTCATCGCGCGACGGGATTCATTTTAAACGCCGGCTTTCGGCTTATATCCGGCCCGGTCTGCAAAAAGAGCAATGGATTTGTCGTAACAATATGGTCGCCAGAGGGTTGCTGAAGACCTACACGGAATTTGATGATCATAGCAAGGAATTATCTCTTTATGTGGGGGAAGGATACTACCAGGGCGAGAGCGACCGTTTGCGGCGTTACACGCAGCGCCTCGACGGGTTTGTCTCCCTGCATGGTGACTATGATGGTGGCTGGTTTGTCAGTAAACCATTAATTTTCCGTGGAAATACCCTGTTGATCAATGTATCGACCTCTGCGGCGGGGTTTGTCATGATCGAGCTGTTGAATAAAGACGGCAATCCGATTCCGGGATTTTCGCTGGCGCGCGCTCCCAAACTGTGCGGCGATGATATCGCTATGAAAGTGCATTGGAACAGCTCTGCAGTTCTGGCTGATTATCAGACCACCCCGGTACGCCTGAGATGCTATCTCAAAGATGCAGACCTTTATGCCATACAATTTAAATACCTGTAATTTACGAGCCGCTAACTTTTTTGCTTTAAAAGCACCATTTTCCAAAAATCGCAGGAGTAAAACGATGAAAAGTTTGATTATTCAGATTTTGTTGCTGGCGCTGTCAGGTCTTTTTGCTCAACCGGCAGAACAATTCAAGCCTCATGACCAAAACCGGCCTCAGCCGGAAGTTATCGATCCCGATGCCAAACAATTGCCGTCAAAGTCATTCGCACCATCCGATGCCGTCGTATTATTTGACGGCAGCGATTTTTCACACTGGCAAAGCATCGATGGCGGTCAAGTGAACTGGAAACATAAAGATAATTATATGCAAGTGATCAAGGGAAGCGGTGCCATTCAAACCAGGCAACAATTCGGTAGCTGCCAGTTACACATCGAGTGGGCTACGCCGGAAGCTATTCAAGGAACCGGTCAGGGGCGCGGCAATAGCGGTGTTTTTTTCATGTCACGCTATGAGGTACAGGTGCTCGATTCTTATAACAACCAAACCTATCCGGACGGTCAGGCGGCGGCCATTTATGGCCAGTATCCGCCCCTGGTCAACGCCAGTCGACCTCCCGGTGAGTGGCAGAGCTATGATATCGTCTTTTATCGCCCGATCTTTGATCGACTTGGCGTATTAAAGCGGCCGGCCGCTATGACGGTTTTTCATAACGGTATTCTCGTCCAACACAATGCCGAGCTGATCGGCTCTACTGTCAGCGGTAAACTCGAGGTGCATGGATCAAAGGGACCGGTTATGCTGCAGGATCACAGCAATCCGGTTCGATACAGAAACATCTGGATACGCGAGATTGAAAAGCGGCAGGAGATATTTGCGCCGCTGATTTTTCCCGC
>CAZSOP010000082.1:0-11702 GCA_964608385.1 uncultured Cytophagia bacterium | reverse complement strand
TCTTGGCGTTTTCTCAGCGGTTAAAAAAGTACTCATTATTCGGAAGAACCAAAATATATTGGTATAACTCTTGCAATATTTAAAGTCTGTGATTTAGTTCCGGTTCTAAAGAAAATTTCGGTTAAACTCTGCATGTGAACATAAATTCAAAAAGGAGTATATCATGCCAAAAAAAGTAGCAATCAACGGACTCGGCCGAATCGGCAGAGCCGCTTTCAAGATTCTCCAGGATCATCCCGATCTCGATCTGGTGGCGGCAAACGATCTTATCGATGAAGAGAATCTCGCCTATCTGCTCAATTATGACTCGGTATATGGTCGTTACGAAAAAGAGGTCAACGCCAAAGAAGGCGCACTAACAGTGGATGGCGATAACGTGCAGGTTCTGCATGAAAAAGAGCCGGCACAGCTGCCCTGGAAAAAGCTGGGCATCGACCTGGTGTTTGAATGCACCGGTATATTCACCAAAAAGGATCAGCTGGCCAAACACGTCGAGGCCGGCGCCAAACACGTCATCCTCTCCGCTCCCATCAAGGGCAATGGCGTCGATATGATCGTACACGGCGTCAACACCTCCGAGGGATCGCCGGAAATCATCTCCTGCGCTTCCTGTACAACCAACTGTATTGCCCCGGTGGTCGAGATCATGGGGCGCGGTATCGGCATTAAAAAAGCCAACATGACCACCATTCACGCCTATACCTCGTCACAGGCCATCGTCGACGGGCCGGCGAAAAAATGGCGCCGCGGCAGAGCCGGTGCGATCAATTTCGTTCCCACCTCCACCGGTGCGGCTACTGCCACCACCAAAACCCTGCCGCAATTCGAGGATAAATTCAACGGTGTCGCCATCAGAGGACCGATTCCGGTAGGCTCGATTGCGGATTTGAATTTTATCACTGAAAAAGAGACCTCGGCGGATGAGGTCAATGATCTCTTTCGCAAGGAAGCGGATTCGGATCGTTATCGCCATGTCCTTGCGTATACCGACATTCCCATCGTCTCTTCGGATATCGTCAAGGACCCGAACGCCTCCATCGTCGACCTGACCATGACCCAGGTGGTGGACGGCGATCTGGTCAAGGTGATGAGCTGGTACGACAACGAATGGGGCTATGCCAATCAGATGATCAGAGAAGCCGCTTCGATTCTTGCATAAAAAGCATCATCCGGTGCATTTTGATCCAGGCGGCAACGGCATTTTGCATTTTTTGAGGCAAAATATCGAAACAGGTGAACAAAACGCTCACCACAGAGAGCCCGGAGGTAAACAGAGAAAAAATAAAATCTGTTGCTTTTCTCTTTGTATCTGCGTTCTCCGTGGTTGTTTTTACGCTTATAAAAGCTATTTTGGACAAGAGTGATTTGGCCCAAAAGTCAAAAAAAAAAGTTCACAGCATCAAGGCTGTGGAGTTTCAAGCGACCATCTGGTTACCAGTTTTCGATTGTATTCAAGACCGTTTATTCTTATCTTAAACCAATTACAGAGGATTTTATAAAAGCGGAACAGGAACATGCCGGCTGATAAAAAAAACGGGGAATTTATCACTCCGGAACGATTTGCTACTGAACAGAAGAGGCTCATGCAGCCACCGCGCGGCCGCTTGCTGATCACCAGCTGCCGCTCCGGAACGACTATCTCCGACCTCGTCCGAAAAAGATATACTGACCTCTTGCAGCAAGGAAAAAGCGAGGAGGATGTTCTTTATCTGCCGGACATAGACCGTCAATTCACCGATTCGGAAACCGTGGTGAGACTCGGTCAGCACGTCGGCGGCTATGATGCTTTTTTGTTTGCAAGCCTGTTCGATCCGACCGCACAAAAAAGCATCAATGAAAACTATCTGGCATTCCTCATCGCCGCCAGAACCCTAAAAGAACACGGGGCACAGCACATTACCGCAGTACTGTCGTACCTCGCCTATGCGCGTCAGGACAAGCCGACCAAATTCACCCGCGAACCGACCACCGCCAAACTGATGGCCGATCTCGCCCGGCAAGCGGGTATCGACCGTATCATTGCCTGGCATCCGCACAGCAAGCAAATCCACGGTTTTTATGCAGATATGCCGGTAAATATGCTCAGTCCGCTCAATGTCTTTATACGCGCTTTTAAGCGTTTTAGAGGCGACGACAGGGCCATCTGCGTCGCTCCCGATGTCGGCGCTTCGAAATTTGTCACCCACGTCGGCAGAGAACTGGAGCTCAACAGCGCCATTGCCTCCAAATACCGCCCCAGCCCGGAAAAGGTGGTGACCACTGAAATCATCGGGGATTTCCACAACAAGGATACCGCGATTATCATGGACGATATGCTCAGCAGCGGCGGTACCATCTATTCGCTGGCGGAAAAGCTGGTAAAAGAAAAAGGCATACGACAAATTTATATCGGGGTCTCTCATAATCTTTGCGTCGGCAAGGCGCTGCAACGACTCAAAACGCTACACAGCGACTATGGTTTGAAAGAGATACTGGTCACCGACAGCATTCCGCAGACCCGGGCATTTGCAGAACTGCCCTTCGTCAGAATAGAATCCCTTGCCGATATTCTCAGCCGCACCATAAACCGGATTCACTACAGCCGCTCTGTGAGTGAATTGTTTTACGAGAGCTGAAAAGAAACCTTATCCCTGCCGTCATTACGGCATCGCCCCGAATTTATCCATTTACGATCTCAGACCATCAGGATAAGAAGGAAACGCAGAAAAATTCATTTACTGTCCCACTCCTACACAAAAAATATTGTTCCTCAAAAATGCTGTACTTTATCTTTACATATTGATCCGGTAGACGGCTTGCTGCAGCATACATTTCGCAGGCATGAAACCAACTTGCTATATATTTTTTAATATTATATTCCACCAAAAAAATAAATGGCATACTTGTTGTAAATAACAAAGCGGGTTTGGGATTTTCCAAATATAATTCACACCATTTTCAAATGGAATTTTGGAGTTGTTAATATATGTACACGTTATTGATCATCATTCTCATCGGCATTGCTATTTACCTTGTTTACAAAGGCATTCAAAAGAAAAGCAAGGCGTTTATTATCAACGGTATATCGATTGCCATTCTGACCTGGATCTTTTTCAGTTTTCTTGATTTTTATGACGAAATGCTGTGGTTTCAGCAACTCGAATACGGAGACCGGTTCTGGACAGAGATCAGTGCGAAAGCGCTGTTTCTCCTCGCCGGTTTTGCAGTGGGATGGGTTGTTGCCAAATTATGTACCCTCTGGATTCCCCGGCTCAATAAAAGCCGTACCTGGATACCCATCCTTGCCGCTGCCATCACCACGATATGGAGTTTTTCCAACTGGAGCGTCATCCTGAAAGTCTGGAACCGCGTCTCAACCGGAACCCTGGATCCGATTCTCAACAAAGATGTCGGCTTTTACCTCTTTACGCTGCCGCTTATGGACAAGGTCTATGAGCTGGCCTTTACCCTGACCCTGCTATTGTCGCCCGACGGCTCATCCGGGGATTGCTGTTCAATATATTTCTTTTTATTCTCGTTCTGGCTGCCGGGATAGACCGAGGTGATACCGACCCCCGTACCGTGGAGCTCCTGTCGCAACACGCCGCAAAAGCCGTCCAGTGCAAATTTGGCGGAAACATAAGGCGCATCCAACAACAGGCCCTTCTTGGCATCCAGAGTATTGATCACAGCGATATGACCGCTTTTTCTTTGCACCATATGGGGCAATGCCGCCCGAATGAGCTCGACGACGCCAAAAAAATTGGTTCGCATGGCATCTTTAAAATAGCTGATATCCGTTTTAGCGATCCTGCCGCGGATGTATTGAAATCTATTTAGAACCGGAACAAACAAAATATTGCGAAAAAGTCTTGCTAAATATATCCATTTTATGTTCTTTATCAAAGAACCTTGTCAAGTTTTTGTACGGTCTGTCCTGGCGAAACAAAAGAAAAATCAGAGTACAATTCGTCGTAACAGACTTTATTCGTTACTCTTTTTTATTTCCTTATGCCAGAAATTATCCGAAGACACATGAACTTTTGCCAGGAGAAAATATGTCAAGTGCAATAAAGAAAAAATCATATTCGTTGCAATTTTGTCTGCTGCTGTACCTTGGTTTGACTTTACCCCTGTTTGCTCAAAACGAATGGCCCGACGCGGTGAAAAATCCCACCTCATCGCTGATGCTTAAAGGCAAGTGGGTGCCGGATGATCCTCACAATATTTCATTTTCCGACCTGCCCCGCATTGCATCTGAACACGTGATTATCAGCGATGTCCGGAAGATAAAGGGAGTGAACCAGCACTGTTACCTGATCCGTTATAATGATCGATGCTGGGCGATGTGGAGCGACGGCCCATCGCGCGAAGACAAAGCAGGCCAGCGCGTGGCCTATGCCATCAGCCCCGATGGTCTCGACTGGAGCAAAAAAGAGTTTATAACCCCCTATCCTCCCGGATCGGGCCCGGATTCGCCCTATTACAACACGCGCAGCAACAAGGGTTTTCGCTATATTTCACGGGGATTCTGGCAGGTAAACGGCAAACTGCTGGCGCTGGTGTCGCTGGATGAAGCGGCCGGATTCTTTGGACCGGGCCTCGAACTCCATGCCTTTCAATGGGACGAAACAAAACAGAGCTGGTTCGACAGAGGTGTGATCGTTGACAATGCGATCAACAACTTTGCACCCAAACGCTTGCCGGACGGGGAATGGGGCATGTCCCGGCGGCCGTATAACTATAAAGAAACAGGTGTCTGGTTTCTCATCGGCGGCACCAAAGCTTTAGATCAGTGGGCGTCCTGTCGGATTCTCGGCCCTGACGCACCGCTGGCAGCGGAAGAACCCTACTGGTGGGAGCTGCCCGACGGCAATCTGGTGGCCCTGTTTCGGGACAACCGCAAAAGCGGTTACCTGTTCCGCGCCTTTTCAACAGACAATGGGCGGACGTGGAGCAAAACGGTGCGGACGAATTTTCCCGATGCAAGATCCAAATTCAACGGCGTGGAGCTGGAGGATGGCAGGTACGTCCTGGTTTCGAATCCAAATCCCGAGAAACGAGATCCGATGACGCTCTCGGTGACGGGAAAGGAACGGCTGGTGTTTCGCAAGATGGTCTATCTCGTCGGTGGCCGCTGGGTGGATTATCCTCACATTATACGTGATGGCAATCACTTGTTGATTGCCCATACCGGCAATAAAGAGATGATCGAAGTGCGCAAAGTCAGGATTTCAGACCTGGACGCCATCACCATGCCGGATGAACCACTTGTCGCTCAGCCTGTTGACGGAGATCAATCCCCAAACCAAAGTCATGAAAAATCGAATTAGGCGGAAAATCACTGTAATATTAAATACAGCAACCTTCTTTGTTACTGTTAAAAACCGCCGCGAACAGCAGAAAAAATCCGGATCGGCCATTGTCTACGCGTTGGCAGATCATGATTTTTTAATTTTAGCCATCCAATGATATATAACTGCATAAATACAATCCAGCCGGTTTATTAGTCATTTTTTCTCAGCGATTCTCAGCGCTTCACGGTTTATATTATCCTCACGCAAAAACGCAAAGAAAAAAGCGAATGACTCATTGCCTCTTTAGAATTGAGAGGCAGGGCCTCCCTAAAGGGTTATCCGTCAGACAGTCTGTGCGAAAACGTAATTATTATTGTCAATCGTGTTTAAGCCTGGTTATCAACCACAAAGCTCTCGAAGAGCACTAGGGGAAAAAGGATAAATCACAAAAGATATTGCTCAACATCATCACGATTCATATCTTTAACATGCTTTTGCTTTCCTTTTCATTCCATCAATCCATTCTGTCTTTCTCTACGCTCTGTGGTTTTAGCCCGTCTCACATCTCGTGTCATATCGAATATTTTTGCACATATTTTGACATGATTAAATGATCATTTTTTTTAAACGCCACTTTTGATACCGCTCAAAAGTATCGTCTTTAATGGACCCTGTATCAGGCTGCTTTTCGCCCCTTTTTCCCGGCATGAACGATTAAAGGTCTGCGGCCTTTTTGTTTAAAGCTCTTGACGATTTTTTCCGCTTTTTCAAAAGGAACGGTAATAAATGAGAATTTATCCATGACCTGTATATCGCTGATCTGTCCGGGTTTGAGAGAAACGCGGCTCAACACCAGATCGACCAGTTTTTTAGCATTGTATTGATCCTTTTTACCCAGGGCAACAAACAAGCGGGCTTTACCGGGCATATCGTTCTGCTTCGCCCTGTTTTCCCTTTCCTGTATATGGGAATAAGCATCCGGATTGAATGTATCTTCAAAGCTGTGATTGAGAATTGCGGCCACCATATCTACGGGATTATGATTTTCAAGCAGCTCATCGGCCAGCTTGTAATAGTCGGGTTTAATTCCGTTTTCGAGAAGGGTGGTCAATTCCTCCATTATCTTCTTTTTCCGGCTTTTAATGATGTCCCTGACTTTTGGTACTTTTGAGCGTTTAATATCCGTTTTGGCGCTTTGCTGAATAAACATGAGTTTTTTGTATTCACCAGGCGTAATAAAAGTGATTGCTGTTCCCTGCTTACCAGCCCGCCCGGTTCTACCGATTCGATGCACATATAACTCGGGATCCTGTGGCAGGGAATAATTAATGACATGGGTGAGATCGATGACGTCGATACCGCGTGCCGCCACATCAGTACCGACAAGGATATTGATCTCTTTGTTTCTAAATTTACCCAAAGTTTTCTCCCGCTGTGCCTGGGTGATATCACCATGAATCGATGCCGCATCGTATCCCCGACCGGATAAATGAGATGTCAGCGAATCCACATTGCGTTTGGTACGGCAAAATATCAGACCGTAAAATTCATCCTCAATATCGATGATCCGGCACAAAGCT
This sequence comes from uncultured Cytophagia bacterium, assembly GCA_964608385.1. Taxonomy (GTDB): domain Bacteria; phylum Zhuqueibacterota; class Zhuqueibacteria; order Residuimicrobiales; family Oceaniaggregativiventaceae; genus Oceaniaggregativivens_A. Next base: position 4,846 of record CAZSOP010000082.1, on the reverse strand, counting down.
TCGAATTTATCCGGGGATTTGACTTCATAATAGATCTGCTCGGTGAGATTGGTGGTCAATTGATTCTTCTCAACCTCCAGAAACTCGTATCCCGGCATATAGTTATGAGCCAGGGTTTTGATTTTTGCCGGTACCGTCGCTGAAAACATCAGCATCCGTTTGTTCGGATTGGTATAGCGAATAATTTCATCCATATCATCGATAAACCCCATATTAAGCATTTCATCGGCTTCATCGAGAATCAAATGTTCGATTTTTTCCAGTGCCAGGGATTTTCGTTTCAGGTGGTCGATAACCCGCCCCGGGGTTCCCACCACGATATGAATGCCTTTTTTTAAGCGACGAAGTTGCTGCTCTATGGATTGGCCGCCGTAAATGGGAACAATGGTAATATTTTTGTTGTTTTTCAGAGAATTGATCTCTTCCGCCACCTGAATGGCCAATTCTCTTGTCGGTACCAGAATCAGAGCCTGAACGGTTTTGCGGGATGGATCGATCATTTCGATCAGGGGCAAACCAAAGGCGGCGGTTTTGCCGGTGCCGGTTTGGGCCTTGGCGATAATATTGGTATCGTTTTGTAACATAACCGGGATGGTCAAAGTCTGAATGGCGGTTGGTTCCTCAAAACCTTTTTTATTCACCGCATCCAGGCTGTTTGCAGAAAGTCCCAGGTTTTTAAACGCTTTTTTGTTTGTCATATCTTTTTTCTTCTCTCGATTAGAATCAATTGTTTATTCGAATTGTACATTATCGTCCTCGTGTAACAGCTCCCAGATTTAAAAAAATCAGCCAAAACGTACGGATATTCAAAACCGGCAAAGTCGACAGGTTCAGTTTAAACCCTTCAGACTCTCCGGATTGCCCGGAGCTTGACAAAAGGACAGAATCAATGGTATTATTCTCATGAGGTACCTATCACCAGGAAAACACAGGTCAGGCCGGATCAGCCGCCCCTATTTGGAAGGATAAACTCTGAAAGTAATATTTTATAATATACAAATTATTTTGAAAATATAAAACTCTTTTTTTTATGTCATTCCCGATATTATTTCCGTTTTTCTCTGCGTTTCTCCGCGCACTCTGGTTTACCTTTTTTTCCCGCTCTACTTTTTGAAAAATATCATCAACCCATTTTCTGGCAGCTTGCAGACTATTACTGGAAATATAATCGGCTATTTCATTTATTCTGGTAATGGAAAGGGGTGACCCGATAATTTTCATTTCGTAAACCTTAACACGCTTTTCTGAAAACTTTGAATGTCTTGATCAGAACCATTATCAAGCTTTCCAGTCATTCATTACCAAGTACGTTTCCACCTAGCTGGCCGCGCGTGGAAAGCAGATAATTTCCCGAATTTTCATCTCAAACAACTTGTAGCTATAGGCCGGCTTGAGAACCAAAGCGGTATCGGCTCCGCCGCGATAGCCCCCTATGGCGATGATATCCTTTTGCATATCCAGATATCCCGCATCGGCAGCCATCAGGGTACACTCGATGGCCACCTTGGTGCCGGTGGAGAAAAGATCTTTGAGCAGTTCAGCGATCACATGCTCGGTTGTATAACCGCCGAACGCCTCACGCAGAGCACTGCTCACCGAGCCGCGAAAGGGGTGCACGCCGGTATAAAATTTAACCCCGTTTTGCCGCGCTGTTTGCATAATATTGGGGTCTTTTGCTTTTACGTTTTTGCCGTGCCGCTTGACATAGACATCGTCATCCACGGCGTGCATGGTCACCCCGATCACCTCCATGTCCGGCATCAGTTCCGCACAAGTCAGCGCCGTCTGCCCCGTGGTCGTTGCCAACACCAGCTGGCGAATGCCGAGGTCTGCAGCGCGTTGCTTCACCCTATCAAGAGTGGCCTTTGTGTTTTCAATACCCTCTTTGTCGTATAAATTGACGGATAAACGTTGCATCAATACCTCATTCTGTTTGAATGTACTCGCTTTTAAAAACCGCAGAGAGAATTAACTGTCTGCCGATAATCAGTTATCCTGTTTTTGTTTTTCTCAGTGTTCTGCGGTTTGGCTTTTTTGCTATTTGCCCAGACCGGATCAGGTCAACTGAACCGCAATCTCGGGATAGGTCTCCGTTGTCACCACCGTAATGGTTGCCCGTTTGCCGAGATTTTCGCTGTTGATGGTCCAGGTATCGCCGTGCTTTGATATCTGCGGAGCCGTTGCCGTCTCATCCTTTTCAAGCGCGACCACAGCGGTAACCAGGATCACCTTTTTGCTCTTTTCAGCGGAAACGACATCCAGATAGGGATAGATACCCGATTCCACCGGTACCGGGAAAAGTTCCTGTTCAAGTCGAATCCCTTTACTGCCGGCGCAGGCGCCGCAGAGCTTTGCCTGCGGCCGCGAAAAGGTGAAGGTGTTCTTATCAATCGCGATGCGTCCGTTGCCGTCGACATTGCTGATAAACCAGCGCGCTGAAAAATCCGCGGCATCCTCTTTGCTCTGCAGGCAGTCGACGATAACGGCGACTTTTATCGCCGGTATGACGACAATGCTGCGATTGACGTTTTTGATATTGGGATTGACCAAGCCATAGGCCTGGGTGGCATCGCTGATGGCCGAGGCATATTGTTCATTTTTATGTGTGCGAATGATTTCTGCTTCAGCCAGCGAGGCGTTGGTGCCTTCAGTGCCATCGTGATACTGGTGCCCTTTGCCGTCGACCAGCACGGTGTTGTGTGCCGGCGAGGTGCGCAGAGGCCAGCCGGGATCGTTGTGGTCATAGGGCGGCCGCCAGTTATCGGCGAGCAGATTTTCGCCATAGCATTTTACTATAAAACAGTTGCGGTCGGCGTGTTCGTGATTGGCCGGGCCGCCACTGCGCAGGGCGGCGACAAAATCCTCTTTTTCGAATCCGGTGGTCGCCACGATCCAGCCGATATCGACCTCGCGGAAAAACCAGTCGCCCTGAGGTTTTTTCGGCTCCACGGACGGATCGTACCAGATCACCGAAAAAATATTGTCCCGGCGGCTGTGGTTTTGCGCCGCATATTGCGCCACCCTGTTGTCGTATTTGGAAGCGATCCAATAGCCAACACCCGAATCAAAACCGCTGCCACCATCACCGAAATTGACATGGCCTTTGGGATGCTGTTCCGATGGCATATACGTCATGAGAAAAAAGTCCATGACTCCGTTCCAGTTGATGGCACCGGACCAGTCCTTGTCGAGGCGTCGCTGCAATACATCCAGCATCAAAATCAGTTCACCGCTGGTGTAATTGCAATAGCCGGTGCCCTCGTTATAGCTACCGTCCTCATCAAAGAGGTCGTAAAAATCGTCATAGCTCTTTTTCACCACATCCATCCAGCGCGGCACCCGGTCGTCTTTTCCTTTCAGGAAGACGGAACCAAGGGCAAGCGCGCTCATGGGCACGGCGCGCAGATTGGTACGCGCCAGAATCCAGGGCCAGCGCCTGAAATCGCGTTCCTGGTAATAGCTGCTCTCCGGATCAAACCCCCAACCCACCACCTGCTCTTTGTGGAGCATGCCCCAGAGGCTGCGGTAGCACGGTTCGCACCCCTTGACCGGCAACTGTTCAAATATAGCGGTTTTCAACTCATCGCTGAGCAAATCCTCGATCCAGGGATAGGCCACCACAATCGACTGGGTGGTCAGCGGCGCCCGCTGCAGGCCGATGACCTCTTTGCCGGCTTCGAGAAAATAGTCCCATTTTTCGAATTGCAGCACCTTTTCCAGCGCCAGCGTTGCCATGTTGCCGCGTTGCCGGTCGCCGCTCATGACATAGATAAAGGCTTCGCGCTGCAGGATGCGGTCCACCCGCGGCAGGTGGCGCAGCTGATTGTTAAAGGCAATGCCGGTTTGCAGGAATTTCATATCATCTTCCAAATCAGCGTCAAGCATCTCCTGCCAGAGTGGCTCGAACAGCGGCAGCTGCAGACGGCGTTTAATTTCAGCTGTTTGTGATGGATCGAAAAGCAGATGCAGGTTGTTCTCATCCGTTTTCTGCATGGCGCAGGTCAAAAGATGCGGACTGAGCAAAAATCCGGCTCCCAATCCCGAACGCCTGATAAACTCCCGACGCGATATCATAAGCAATACTCCACATTTTGATGAACAATCAATTCATTCTATATCGGTAATTTTACATTTTACCACAAAAACGCTCCAATCAAACTATTTATCTATCGAGCACTTTTCTGCGGGTCTCAGCGTTCCTGCGGTTCTTGCATGTAGACCATAAACGCCTGATAAAAAGCCGCTACGATAATGATGTGCGCCAGACCCATCCTGCCTTTTTCTGATTGATGATATCGGTTGCCCGGGCCAGTGCATCGGTAATCTCCTGCGGCGGCAGGTAACCGTGTTCACAGATATCGTTGCATAAATAAAAAGAACCCATGGAATCCCAATCCGGGGAACGATGGCAGACAAAGGTAAATATCATTTTTTTACGGTTGATCGTTTGTCCGCGATAGTAGATATCGTTCACCGCGCCGAGCAGATGCCGGGAGACATAATGGCTGTTGCCGGCGATGGCGGATGCAGAGGAGCGGAAGGGTGACTCTTTGATGTGATGATCAATCACACCCGCTTCCAGTTTGTTTCCTAGATCGACATGGATCACACCGGGCTCCGGATGAACGCGCGCCCCATGACCGTAAAAGCGAAAGCGCCACTCTATCGAAATGTTGAGATCTCTGGCTTCGAGCATTTTGAATCCCCATTGATATCGTCTTTTAAAATAAACATAATTATGCAACTAAAATCAAGACAATGTTTGTGATATACAATAGAATCCAACCCGAAAAGTTTATAGTGAAAAGCAAAGATAGCCGTTTTTTCCTTGGAAATAATTTCAGCT